>JAUZQU010000224.1 GCA_030950835.1 Mariprofundaceae bacterium
ATCAGGCGTGATTGTCAGTCCTGATGGGTACATGATCACGAATAATCATGTTGTCGAACATGCCGATCAAATACGGGTGCTACTTTCCGACAAACGAAAATTTGAGGGGGAAGTGGTCGGCACCGACCCCAAAACCGACCTGGCCTTGATCAAAATTGATGCGGATGATTTGCCTGCCATTCGGTGGGGAGATTCCAGTCAATTGAAAGTGGGGGAATTGGTTATGGCGATCGGCACTCCGTTTGGATTGAACCAAACGGTGACGATGGGAATTATTAGTGCCGTGGGGCGCGCGAACGTCGGCATCGTGGATTATGAGGATTTCATTCAAACCGATGCCGCGATTAACCCTGGTAATTCGGGCGGACCTTTGTTTAACGTTCGAGGCGAGGTAATTGGTATCAATACGGCGATTATATCGCAAAGTGGTGGTAATAATGGCATTGGTTTTGCCATTCCTATCAATTTGGCGAAGTCGGTATTTAAAGATTTGCGCGAAAATGGGCATGTTAGACGGGCAAGGCTTGGGGTACGCATCCAAGATATTGATAAGGCAACCATGCAAGCTTTGGGTCTGAAATCGCGTGCTGGGGCTTTGGTGCCGCAGGTTGAAGCGGGCTCAGCAGCAGATAAAGCAGGCATTCAGGCTGGTGATGTGATTGTGGCAATTGATGGGGAAATGATTCGTAAGTCCCATGATTTACCGATTAAAATAGCACGTCATGCACCTGGAGATAAGGTTGAAGTTGAGGTGATTCGTGATGCTCAACGGCAAACGATTACGGTGATTGTAGAAGCGATGCCTGATGATATGGCAAGCCAAAGCAACAAGGGTAAAAAGAAATCTTTAGCCCAACATGGTATGACGGTTGAACCTTTGAGCAAAAGCTTGGCAGAAAAGTTGCGGACACGCAGTGCTTATGGTGTGGTGGTCAAACAAGTGCGCCGTGGTTCAGCAGCAGCAGGCGCAGGCATCCAGCGTGGTGACGTGGTGGTGCGTATTGATGGTTTTGAGATTAAAAATATCCGTGCATTTGAAAAACATGCAGCTAATTTGAGCCAAGGTCATGCTTTGCGTGTATTGTTAGACAGGCAGGGGAATCAGGTGTTTACCATTATTTTGCCAGCTAAGGATAAATAATGGCGTTGCCACGGTTACAAATGATGACCCGAAAAAACTGTAGCTTGTGTGATGATGCTTATATCGCCGCAGATTTGGCACAGCGACAGGGTTTGTGCCGTTTTGAAGTGGTGGATGTGGATAGCGATGCGGATTTGTTGGCAAAATATGGCAATGATGTGCCTGTGTTGCTGATTGACGGGGTGGAGTGTATGCGTCACTTTGTGGAATATCCAAAATTGGTGCAAGCGTTACAAGGAGCGTAGTGATATGAACAAACGAGCGATAGGTGCGGCAGCTTTAATAGCTGGAATTGTAGGGGTGATTTTTAGTTTTGCGCCTGAACCTGTAGCGCCGATGAAGTTAAATGCACCAGCCAAGACTTTTACCTTGCCTGATTTAACAGGCAAGATGCAGGGTCTGCCGCAAGGTGAAGTGGTGATTTTGAATTTCTGGGCAACATGGTGTCCGCCTTGTCGAAAAGAAATCCCTTCTATGGTTGCGTTGGATACTTTGCTTGGCGAAAAAGGCTTGCAGATTGTGGCAGTAGCCGAAGATAAAACCAAGGGTGTGGTGGTTGATTTTGTGCGTGAGCAGAAGATGCAGTTTATGGTGTTGTATGAGGCTGATGCAGCGGTAGCACGTCAATACAGTGTGTTTCGTTATCCTGAAACCTTCATCATTGATAAAAACGGCGTGTTAAGGCAACATTTAAAGGGTGCTGTGGACTGGATGGAGCCTGAATTTATTGCCTATATTGAACAACTATTGGCTGAACCTGTAGAACCTATCGCACGCCAAGAGTGACTGACTCTGCACATGCTTTGCAGCGTATACATCAGCTTAGGGGCATTTTAAAAGGGCATAATTATCGTTATTATGTCTTGAATGCCCCTGCAATTAGTGATGCAGCATACGATGTTTTGCTGCGCGAACTTGAACAATTAGAGCAAGAGAATGCTCAGCCAATCCCTGTAGATTCACCCACGCAAACGGTGGGTTTTAACCCCAATCCAGCGTTTGCCAGCAAAACCCATGCCCTACCTATGTTATCCTTGGCGAATGCATTTTCGGATGCTGAAATCACTGATTTTATGCGGCGTAATCAACAAGGTTTGCTGGAAAACGAAACAATCACCTATATTGCAGAACCCAAAGTCGATGGTTTGGCGATTAATATGTATTATGCTTTTGGGCAGTTGGTATACGCGGCAACACGTGGTGATGGAGTAATAGGTGAGGATGTAACCGACAATATCCGCTCGGTATCGGGTATTCCGTGGTCGTTGGCAGCGGATGGAGTGGATATACCTGAACATATCGAAATCCGTGGTGAAGTGTATATGCCCAAGGCTTCATTTGCAGCTTTGAACAAACGACAGCAAGCTGCAGATTTAAAACCTTTTGCCAACCCTAGAAATGCGGCAGCAGGTTCTTTGCGTCAGTTGGATGCTAGCGTGACAGCGGGGCGTGGTTTAGCCTTTTTTGCTTACGCTACAGGTTTAGCGGGTGACGTATTTGCCCAAAGCCAACATCAGATGTTGGCGCAGTTGGCAGCTTTGGGTTTTGCCACACAAGAGACTGGATTATTGCAGAGTGAAGATGCGATATTGCAATATTATCAAACATGGCAAGCCAAACGCCCAAGCTTGGATTATGAGATTGATGGCATGGTGTTTAAGGTGGATGACTTCCAACAACAGCAACAATTGGGTGCAGTAGCACGTTCACCACGTTGGGCGATGGCGTATAAATTCCCTGCCGAAGAAGTGGAAACGGTGGTCGAAGCGATTACTTGGCAAGTCGGGCGTACAGGTGTGCTGACACCTGTAGCCAATATGTTACCTGTCTTGGTGGCTGGAGTGATGGTATCGCGGGCAACGCTGCATAATATACAAGAATTGGCACGCAAAGATGTGCGTATTGGGGATAGGGTGGTGATTCGCCGTGCAGGTGATGTGATTCCTGAAGTGGTGCGTACCTTATCTTTACAAGCAGCTCATCGCGCCCCAGCCACACCTGTACCTAAGCTTTGTCCAGTGTGTGCATCGGCTGTTGCCCAAGCAGAAGGTGAGGCGGCGCTGCGTTGTTTGGGTGGTCTAGCTTGTTCGGCGCAGCTGACTGAAAGGGTGAAACACTTTGTTTCGCGTGATGCTTTTGATATTGAGGGTTTTGGTGCCAAACTGGCAGAGAAGCTGGTGGAAAAAGGTCAAATCAAACGGCTTTCGGATGTATTTAAGCTTGATTTTGCGATTATAAATACTTGGGAAGGTATGGGCGAGAAGAAAATCGCCAATTTAAAGCAACATATTCAAGATAAACGGAAAATTAGCTTGGCACGTTTTATATATGCCTTGGGTATCCGTCATGTGGGGCAGACTACAGCACGTCAACTGGCACAGCATTTTGGGGATTTAGCAGCTTTGCAGCAAGCGAATGTAGAAGAATTGTTGGGCATTCATGATGTGGGCGAGGAAGTGAGCCAGTCGTTGCTGGACTTTTTCACCCAAGCTTACAACCAAGATGAATTGGTTGCATTGTTGGCACTTGGTATTGAAGTATTGCCTGATGATACCCCTGAACCCAGTGGCAACCACCCTTTAGTCGGCAAAACAGTGGTATTAACGGGTAGTTTTGCACGCATGAAACGCAGCGCAGCCAAAACACAATTACAACAATTGGGTGTCAAAGTCGCTAGTGCAGTTTCGCAGAGTACGGATGTGTTGATTGCAGGTGAAAAAGCAGGGTCTAAACGTAAAAAAGCGTTGGATTTAGGCATAGACATTGTTGATGAAGCTCAGCTTTTGCTTTGGTTACAAAGTGATGTGGCTTAGTTTTGATGTGCCTACCCAATGCCGCTTCATCCAGATTTCTGTAAGCTAGGTTTATGCAAGCCATATCTATGTAAACATACGGCTAAAAAATAGTGTTCATTTTCATGGATAAATACCTAGTCTTGCAAGCATGAAAAACAATGCACTGATGATTCAAGGCACGGCCTCTGGCGTTGGGAAATCCGTGGTGGTGGCTGGTCTTTGTCGCTTATTGGCGCGAAATGGGGTGAAGGTTGCCCCCTTTAAACCGCAAAACATGAGCAACAATGCAGCTGTGACCGTGGATGGGGGAGAGATTGGCAGGGCGCAAGCTTTGCAGGCGTTGGCATGTGGTATTGAACCGACTGTACACATGAATCCTGTATTGATTAAACCCGAAAACAACCAACAAGCGCAACTGATTGTGCGCGGCAAGGTGAGAGGGCGCTTAGATGCCAAGCGCTTTCGCCAAGATAGGTTGGTCTTGCTGGATACGGTGTTGGATTCATTTTATCACTTACAACAAAACTACGATTTCATCATGATTGAGGGTGCGGGTTGCCCTGCTGAACCCAATTTAAGGCAAGGTGACATTGCCAACATGGGTTTTGCGGAAGCTGCCGATGTGCCCGTGTGGTTATTGGGTGATATTGATTGTGGCGGGGTGTTTGCGGCGTTAAAAGGTTGCCTTGATATTATTTCTGAGCAAGAAAGGGCGCGGATTCAAGCCTTGATGATCAACCGTTTTCGCGGCAATTTAAGCTTGCTGGATGAGGCGATTGTATGGCTGGAAAAGATGAGTGGTAAACCCTTGTTAGGGGTGATTCCTATGTTGGACTTGGACCTTCCCGAAGAAGATGCACCCTTCAAACATCAGCAAGACAACAGTGCAGCATTGTTTCGTGTTCAGGTGTTGGCATATCCACGTATGTCGAACCATGATGACATTGATCCTTTGGCAGCAGATGCGAATATTCAAGTGCATTTTGTTCGACATGTAAAAGATTGGCAGGCTTGTGATTTACTGATTCTTCCAGGCTCTAAACATGTGTCCTCGGATTTGGCGTGGTTGCGAGAGCAAGGTTTCTTGCCATTATTGCAGCAACATTTGCGTTATGCTGGGCAGGTGTTGGGTATATGTGGTGGTTTGCAGATGTTGGGGCAGCAGATTGATGCTGGGCAGGATGGTGAGGCTAACATTGAGGGGGAGTCGTGTGTTGGTTTAGGTTATTTAGAGTTGTCTACGCAGATGCAAGCAGATAAAACATTACGCCGCATTGATCAATTAGCGCATTACCCCATCACAACGCGGGTGACAGGTTATGAAATTCATCATGGGGAATCGGGTTTGGACGAAAATTTATTTCCTTTTGCCGCTGTATCTACGGATCACCAAGTATGGGGGACGTATATACACGGTTTGTTTGAGCAGGGGGAGTTTCGTCAAGCATGGTTACAACAGCTTGGTTTTAAGCAAGCTAGTGCACATGATCAACAACAACGCACGCTTGATTCTTTAGATCAGCTTGCCGATCAGCTGGAGCAGCGTATTCAACCTCAATTTTTACAACCCTTGCTGGCATTTGCCACGAAGAAGGTGGTTTAAGATGTTAAAACAAGCTAGCTATTATATTGGTTTGATGTCGGGCACATCGTTGGATGGCATTGATGCGGCATTGGTCGAAATCGATGAGGAACGGGTGCGTTTGCTTGATTTCCAGACATTTGAGCTGCAAGACAAACTTAAAGAGCCGATTTTACGCCTTCAAGCACCAGGATTGGATGAAATTGATGCTTTGGGCATGTTGGACAGGGCGTTGGGTTGGGCATTTGCCGATGCGGCTTTGCAGTTGATGCAACAGCATCATATCAACATCGAACAAGTGATAGCCATTGCTTCACATGGGCAAACCATACGTCACCGACCTTTGGGTATGCACAATTCAGATCCCTTTACCTTACAAATTGGTTGTGCAGCAACGATTGCGCAACGTACAGGCATTACTACGGTCTCTGATTTTCGTAGCCGCGACATGGCTGCAGGCGGGCAAGGTGCGCCACTTGTGCCATTTGTGCATCAACGTTTATTTGCTCAAACCGATAAAAATGTGGCGGTGGTAAACATCGGTGGCATTGCTAACCTGACGTATTTAGGTGCAGATGGGCTAGTCCAAGGTTTTGATACAGGGCCTGGTAATATGTTGATGGATGCCTTGATGCAAAGCATGACGGATGCACGTTTTGCCTATGATCACAACGGAGAACTTGCCGCTACAGGGCAGGTGAATGCAGCATTGTTGGCGGAATTATTTAACAATAACTTCTTTGCGCAACAGCCACCACGCTCCACAGGTCGCGAGGACTTTGGAGAGGATGTATTGCATCAAATCATGGCGAAAGACATCTGTGATGCGGATAAAATGGCGACAGCCAACGCCTTGACTGCCCAAAGTATTTTGCAAAGTTGTGATTTTTTGCCAGAACAACCAGATGTATGGCTCATTTGTGGTGGCGGGGCGCATAATCAGCAGTTATTACAACATTTAAGCGGTGCGCTTGCCCCTGTAGTGGTACAAACCACAGATGAAGTAGGTTTGGCAGCAGATGCTGTAGAGGCAGTGGCTTTTGCGGTGTTAGCAGCACATACTTTGCAAGGTAAAACCAATACGTTGGCGAGTGTGACGGGGGCAGTGGAAGATGTATGTGGTGGTCAGATTACGCCGGGAAAAAATTGGCAACAGGTATTAAAGATGCTGCATGGGCAGGGATAATGGGGTTTGTTGGCAGTTGATTTGCTGTAGTTGGTATTGAAGTAACGTGGATTGAAGTAACGAGATTGCAGCAATAAATCGGTACTTTTCCTGCAATGACCCCAAAAGGATGGAAAATATGATGCGGATATTCTATACATGTGTTCTATGTTTGAGCTTATGTTTACTCACTTTTACTGCAGCTAAGGCAGATAATATAGACAACTTATTGCGTCAATATGATGCTTTGCCTACTACCGACCTCAAAATGGATGTAGAGCTGGGCAATTTATTGGCATTATCTGCATCGCTTGCGCCAGAAGCCTTGCCTGAATCATTGGAAAATATAGCTACACCGATTCGTGTGTTGATTGATGTGCGCAGCAACCATTCCGATGGAGCCCATGATTTTAAGACCCTGATTGAACTTGCCAAAAAAAGACATATTGATGTCTTAACCTTCACCGAACACGATAGATATAGCATTCGTTTTGGCATCGACCCTATGCCGCATATTCTAGGTTACAGTATGGAACATCCATCTTTGTATGCCACGGGATTGACGCAGTTTTTCACTGATTTAACACAAGCCCAACAACAATATCCTGAAATGGGTCTTTATGCAGGCACAGAATCGACAGCAGGTTATTATTGGCAAGGTATTCCCTTTCAGAATTTGAGTTTACACAACGCAGAACGCCATTTCATTACCTTAGGTGTGGAGCAAGAAGCGCAGATACAAGCATTGAGTAGTTATAGCCTGCGTCATGCTTATGGTAATACAGAACTATCGTTGATATTCTGGTTTGTGTTGGTATTCATGTTGATTTTTTACTTGTTACGCAAGCGAAAACGGGGGGTTGCACTGTTGCTTGCAGGCTCTTTTATTGCTTTTATCACCACTTGGCTGATGAAACCTGTAGTCGATGCCGATGCGGACTTTATCCAAAGCGCACAAGAGCAAGGTTTGTGGACGATTTGGACACATCCAGGCACGTTATCGGGGGTGCGCCCTGGTCCTTTTGGCGTGAAGCTGGATACCCCGCCTTATAATCAACGTGTATTCACCTCGCCCACTGCTGATGCCTTTGCCGCAGTATATGGAGACACCGATCAGAATACGATGGCAGGTGGGATGTGGGATCAATGGATGTTGGATTATATGCATGGTTATGTGGCTAAACCTTTGTGGGCAGTGGCAGCGGGGGACTACCATGAGGAAGGACAATCGGCTGAATATTTGGGAAACTTCCCTATGGATGTCTGGGCAAAAAGTAAACGTTTAGAAGATGTGATGGCGGCTTTGCGGCAGGGTAAGATGGTGGCATGGCATATGCTGAAAGATCAAGATATTGCGATGAAAGCGTTGTATTTGAGTTATGTGGATGCGGCTGGAAACACACAAAATGTGCAAGCAGGTGATGAAGCGGTGGTGCCTGAAGCGGTGCGTTTGGTGGTGGCTTTGCGTTCGTTGAAACCGGATGCCGAGGTATTATCATTGCATGGGCAGTGGATTGTAGATGGTAAAGTAGCAGCTAAAGTGATGATTTCTACGGACGAAGAGGCGGCGGTATTTGCCCATGATTTACAGCTTAGCCAGGGTTTACATGTAGTAAGGTTGAAAATCCCAGGGCAACAGGGCATACGTTTGGAAAGTAATCCTTTTTTGCTGCGGGTGCGCTGATGGTGAGCGTGAGTATACATCAGCCTAATTATATGCCGTGGTCAGGATTTTTTCATAAATGGCTGTCATCTGACCATTTTGTATTGTTGGATAACGTACAATACCATAAAAATGAGTGGCAGAACCGCAATCAAATCAAAACCAGCCAAGGTAAACAGTGGATTACAGTGCCTGTGACGTACCGTTTTCCGCAACGTATTGAAGAAGTAAATATCGTTGCCAATACTTGGGCAAAAAAACAAATCGCCAGCATTGAACAAGCCTACAGTAAAGCGCCATTTTTCCATGATTATTGGTTGCCTATACATGTGATTTTAAGTGAGCCGCATGATAAATTATCCGATTTGAACATCAGCCTCATTCGTTGTTTGGGGCAACTTTTAGGCTGCACTGCGCCTTTACATGTGGCTTCTGATTTGCCCATGTTCAGCACAGAAGCTACGCCACGTTTGATGGACATTTGCCAACATTTGCAAGCAGATGTTTATCATTCAGGTGCAGAAGGGCGCAGTTATTTGCAGCAAGATGTGTTTGTAAATGCAGGTTTGGGGCTGCGATTTCAAGACATTTCCCCTGTGTCATATCCCCAATTACACGGCGAATTTGTGCCGTATTTAAGTGTGCTTGATGTCTTGTTCAATTTGGGCGAAGATGCTCCAAGTAGGATTCGTAGTATGGGAGGTTGGGTTTTATGAGTATTATTCTTGCTTTAGCACCACACCCTGACGATCTTGAAATTGGTTGTGGCGGTACACTTGCCCAACATGCCAAACGTGGCGATGATGTTTATATCTATGTGGCGACTTCGGGTGAAGTTGGTGGCGATGCAGACATTCGTCGCCAAGAACAAGAAGCTGCTGCGGCAATTTTAGGTGTCAAAAAAGTATACTGGGGTGGTTTTTTGGACACCAGATTGCCTGAGTTTGGGCAGCCATTGATGGCAAGTTTAGAACAGCTTATCCAAGATGTGAATCCAGACACGGTATACTTCAACCACAAAGAGGATACCCACCAAGATCATCGGGTGTTGGCACAAGTTGCCCATTCGGTGACCCGTTATGTGGTGAATGTATTGACCTACGAAACACCATCCACCATCCACTTTGAACCTACGCTATTTATGGATACTTCCGATACTTTGGGCCTGAAAATCCAAGCGTTAAATGCCCATGCTTCGCAAGTGGAGCGTACACACAGCCGTTTAAACATTACTGAAATTGCCTTGGCCACCTCACATTTTCGTGGTGTACAAGGTAAAATGTCTTGTGCGGAGGCTTTTGTGCCTATTCGTATGCGTTTGTGAAACACATTCCGCATGCTTCACCTGCATTTGGTAGCGCTTTTCAACAAGCAGCAGCAGATGTCCTAGATTCAGGTATCTTGGCGCAAGGTAAACAAAGTCAGCAGCTTGAGCTGGCTATCGCGGCATACTTTAAACGTGATTTCGTGCTGGCAGTGGATTCAGGTACTAGCGCCTTGATGTTAAGCATTCGTGCCTTATTGAAGCATCAACAAGGGCGAGTTGGCATCCCTGCTTATGCTTGTGCCTCGTTATTGTTTGCGGTCAAAGCAGCAGGGGCAACACCTGTGTTCATGGATTGTGATGCTGCGTTGTGCTTGGATCAAGAGCAAGCGTGGAAGGTGATACCTAGCTTGGATGTATTGGTCTTGGTGCACCCGTTTGGTTTGGTCGAACCCATGGTTGGACAAGCTTTTCCTTGCCCTGTGATTGAAGATGTGGCGCAATCGGTAGGCGCAACTTGGCAGCAGCGCAAAGTTGGCACATGGACGGATATATGTGTGGGTTCATGTTATGCAACCAAACCCTGGGGCGGTGCTTATGGTGGTTTTGTTGTGACTGATGATCAGCATCTCAACGCCAAAATCAGCGCCATGACAGACCCTGATCATGCAGACTTACAACAGCCGTATGTGGGGCATCATCAGCTATCGAACATGCATGCAGCCTTGGCAGTCACACGTTTGCAAGAAGCGGATAAAAACATAGATAAACGGCATATATTAGCCGAAAAGTATGATGGTTGGTTAAAAAATAGCCCCAACCAACGTATTTCTGCCCATCATGAGGCGCAAAGCAACCATTTCCGTTATGTCATACGTTGCCAAGCAACCGCAGAGCTTGCGCTGGAGCAACTGCAAGCTTTAGGCATAGGTGCGCGCCGACCTGTCCAAATACCCCTGCATCACAGTCAACCGAGTAAACTTTGTCCGCAAGCTGATTTGGCATGGCAACATTGTATATCACTGCCCATGTTGACGGATTTGGATGAGGAAAGTTTGCAGCACTTGGAACAAGGGATTCAACAATGTTTATAACACTTGATCGCCCACTTAGCCGTTATTTGGCGTTGCTTTTAGGCATACTTTTGGTGATTCCTTGGCAGGTTCAAGGTTTGTGGCTGCAAGGTTTCTTTTTATTTGGCTCTACCTTCTTTCTCACCTTTGCTTTGATGCCGCTATTGATTCGTGTTGCCCATCATATGGGTGCCTTAGACTACCCTGATGCAAGGCGTGTTCATGCTCAGCCTACACCGCGTATTGGTGGTGTGGCGGTATTGCTGGCGGTGAATATCAGCTTGTTGTGTAATTTTAATTTCTCTTTGGCATTTAAAGGGGTTTGCCTGTCGGCATTGATTGTGGGGCTGATTTCTTTGTGGGATGACATGCAAGAAATGCCTGCGTTGTTGAAGTTGCTAGGGCAGTTGTTGGCGATAGCTGTGTTACTGTATTGCGATGTGGTGATTCAATTTGCGCCTGAAACATGGTGGGGCGACTTGCTTGAATATGGGGTGACTGCCTTTTGGATGTTGGGCATTACCAATGCTTTTAATTTCTTGGATGGTATCAATGGTTTAGCCGCTTCTTTGGCGATGGTCACATGTTTGTTGATGGCAGCACTGGCATGGCATACAGGACAAAGTTATATGTTGTTTTTATGCCTTGCTTTGGCAGGTGGTGCAGCAGGATTTTTACCCGATAATGCACGATATGATCAGCAAGCGAGGTGTTTTTTAGGTGATGTAGGCAGCACCTATTTAGGCTGGATGATGGCGGGTATTGCGGTGATGGGGGATTGGTCGTCGGATGGGGCAATCAAGGCATATTCTGCACCACTATTGATTTTCTCAGTGATGATTTTTGATATGATTTATACCACGATTGCCCGCTTTAAGCGTGGGGATGTGCATAATTTTAAAGAGTGGATTGAATTTGTGGGTAAAGATCATTTGCATCATAGGTTGATGGATTTGGGCTGTAATCAAGCCCAAGCAGTGTTGTTGATTATCAGTTTTACCTTATTGATGGGGCTAAGTGCTTTGGCTTTGATTCAGGGAAGTTTGATTGCGGTGGTCTTGTTATTGATTCAGGCAGTGGTGTTTTATTTGGCGTTAAGCTTTTTGATGATTAGGGCGCAAAAGTGAGTGATAGTAAGCTGATTCAACGCTGGAAAAACATGGTGCAAAGCTTGCCCGAACAAACGCAGCTGCTGGCAGTATCTAAATATACAACAGATGAAAAAGTGGCGTGTTTAATCAAGGCAGGGCAACAAGATTTTGCAGAAGCTAAACCACAGTCCTTGCGCGATCGCGCCCAACATTATCCGCAAGTGCGCTGGCATATGATTGGTCCTTTGCAGAAGAATAAAGCGAAATATGTGGGCAAGTTTGCTGCGACTTGGCACTCGCTGTGCGATGTAGAGACGGCTTTAGCGGTTGCCAAACATGTGCAAGACAGGGTGTTGCCAGTGTGGATTCAGGTGAACATTTCAGGCGAAAGCCAAAAACAAGGCGTATCAGAAGCTGACTTGACCTTGTTTTATACGCAAATATGCCCTATAAAAGAACTGCATGTCGTAGGTTTGATGGGTATGGCAGCGAAAGATGGGGATAAACGCCAAACATTTGCTAAGTTGCGCCAATGTAGGGATAACTTGTTGGCGCAGTTCCCTGAATCTGCTTGCCAAGGTTTGTCTATGGGCATGAGTAATGACTGGCGTATTGCAATTGAGGAAGGTGCGACCATGATTCGCCTAGGCTCAAATATTTTTAATGATTAAGGATACTATGAAACAACAAAAGGTAACATTTATTGGTGGCGGAAACATGAGCGAGGCTTTGTTCTCTGGGCTGCTCAAATCGGGACATGCTGCTGCGAAAATTACAGTGGCTGACGTAGAAGAAGAGCGTTTGCAAGCCTTGCATGAGCAATATGCTGTGCAGACAAGCTTGGATAATGTCGAAGCTATTCAACATGCTGATGTGGTGGTCTTGGCAGTCAAACCCCAGCAAATTGAAGCTGTGCTCAAAGCAATCAGCCCATCACTTACGAGCGAGACCACGCTTGTCAGCATTGCTGCTGGTCTTGGTATTGAAAAAATGTGCGGCTTTGCCCAACGTGATGATTTATCTTTTGTGCGGGTGATGCCCAATACTCCAGCGTTGTTGGGGGCAGGTATGTCGGTATTGTTCAGTGATGCGGGGCAAGAGCATCAAGATAGAGCAGAATACATCCTCGCAGCTTCTGGTAAGACAGCTTGGGTGGATCAAGAGCGTTTATTACATGCAGTGACTGCGGTTTCAGGCAGTGGGCCGGCATATTTCTTTTTGTTGGCAGAAATGATGGCCGCAGCAGGAGAGTCGCATGGTTTATCCAAAGAATTAGCCGCGCAACTCGCCAGCCAAACGGCTTTGGGCGCAGGTCGTATGTTGGTGGAAAGTGGGCGTGATGCGGCAACGTTGCGTAGCCAAGTCACCAGCCCTGGTGGCACTACGCAAGCTGCCTTGGATAAAATGTATGAACGTGATTTACCCACAGCCATACGCCAAGGTGTACAAGCTGCTTTTAAACGTTCCAAAGCGTTGGCATAAATGTTTGTGTTGGGCTTTTTCTTGGAAGCATTATCAGGGTTGATGGCTATCATTTTAGACATTGCGATGATTATCATCATTGCGCGTGTGATTTTATCATGGGTTTCTCCAGACCCACACAATCCTATTGTGCGTCTGATTAACCAGCTTTCTGAGCCGATTTTGTTCCCTGTTCGCCGTCGTGTGCCTTATTTTCAAGGCATGGACTTTTCAGCTTTGATTGTGTTGATGTTGATTTACTTTGTGGATACTGCAATCGTGCAAACCCTGCATCGTTTTGCGTTGATGTTAAGCGCCCATTGACACACTGTTGACCCTGAAAAAATCCATAGTTTGAACCACTGCTTGTAGTCTTATGTTTTCTATCTTCATCAGGAGCTAATCATGTTAAAAGGTAAAATGGTCATCGGACAATCAGGCGGGCCTACGGCAGTCATCAACCAATCATTGGTTGGAGCAATTTTAGAAGCGCGGAAACATGAGAGTATTACAGGTATTTTAGGTGCAAGACATGGTTTGGCGGGCATCATGAAAGAAGATTTTATTGATCTAAGCAGCCAGCCAGTCGCCCAACTCGAAGACATCGCCAACACCCCTGCCGCAGCTTTAGGTTCGGTGCGCTTAAAACCTGGAAAAGCGGAATGCGAGCGTGTGTTTGAAGTATTCAAACAACATGATGTGCGCTTTTTCTTTTATATTGGTGGTAATGATTCGGCTGAAACAGCCCATATCATTGCCGAAATGGCAAAAGCAGCCGACTATGATTTTTGTACCATACACATTCCCAAAACTATCGATAATGATTTAAGGGTGACTGACCACTGCCCAGGTTTTGCCTCGGCTGCTAAATTTGTGGCTTTGGCATTTATGGGAGATGATAGGGATAATCAAGCGTTATCGGGTGTGAAAATCAATGTTGTGATGGGGCGTGATGCAGGGTTTTTAACCGCAGCATCGGCGTTGGCGCGTCAACATGAAGGTGATGGACCACATTTGATTTATGTACCTGAACGGGTATTTAAACCTGCGCAATTTCAAGAAGATGTAAGGAAACAAGTAGCCGAACATGGGCGTTGTGTGATTGCTGTATCTGAAGGTATTGTAGACGATTCAGGGCAACCCATTGCCAGCAGTGGCGAAAAAGACTCACATGGTAATTTGCAACTTTCAGGCACAGGTGCCTTGGGTGATGCCTTATCTGCCATGCTCAAAGCAGCCTTGCCAGAAGGGACGCGCATCAGAGCCGATACCTTTGGTTATCTACAACGCAGCTTTCCTAGCGTCGTTGCCGATGTGGATGTAAAGGAAGCGCGCGAAGTGGGTACTTTTGCAGTACACCATGCTGCGACATCGGCAAGTAATGGTTCAGTTGCCATCAAACGCTTGAGTAATAAACCCTATCGCAGCGAATATTTCATTACTCCACTTGCCAGTGTCGCCCGCGAGGCAACCGCTTTAAAAGATGTATACATCGATGAAGCTGGTAATGATGTCACCCAAGCTTGGTTGGATTATGTGTCACCATTGGTGGGGGAATTGCCGCGCATGGGCAAGTTTTAATCCCAAATATAACCTTCGCTAGGGGAGCTTGCTGAAGCAAAGGCACGTTTAGGCATGCGCCCAGCCAAATATGCTTTGCGCCCAGCGCGCACAGCATCACGCATTGCTTCTGCCATGAGACATGGATCTTTAGCTTCTGCGATAGCGGTGTTAATCAGGGCTGCATCTGCGCCAAGTTCCAAGGCTTTGGCAGCATCAGAGGCAGTACCTATGCCTGCATCCACTACAATCGGCACACCTGCCCGCTCTTTGATGACCCGAATATTAAAAGGGTTGGCTAGACCACGCCCCGAACCAATCGGATTGCCCAAAGGCATCACTGCCACACAGCCCACTTCTTCTAAACGGGTAGCAACAATAGGATCATCGTTGGTATAGACCATGACTTCAAACTCTTCTTTGACCAAAATCTCCGCTGCTTTGATGGTTTCGACTACGTTGGGGTACAAGGTTTGGGTATCACCAAGCACTTCAAGTTTGACCAAGTTCCAGCCGCCAGCTTCTCTTGCCAAACGCAAGGTACGCACCGCGTCTTCGGCATTAAAGCAACCTGCAGTATTGGGCAAAATGGTGTACTTTTTAGGGTCGATGTAATCAAGCAAGTTTTCTTCGTTGCTTTGCGTAATATTGACCCTGCGCACGGCCACGGTAATCATCTCTGCACCAGAAGCTTCGGTGGCTAACTTGGTCGTGGCAAAATCTTGATACTTGCCCGAACCCACAATCAACCGCGAGTTGAAGGTATAACTGCCTACTTGAAATAAATCGTTGCTCATTGTTTCCACCTCACCCACCACCAATCATGTGTACAATTTCAATTTTATCATGCTCTTGCAGCAGCGTATCGGCATACGTACTTTTCGCCACGACTTCAAGATTACGTTCCACAGCCAGCATACGAATCTCTAGTTGCAGCTCCTCAATCAATGCTTGTACTGTCGTTGCGCAGACATCTTTTGCTTCGCCATTGAGTATAATGTTCATAAAAATATCTTTTTTACCCTTGTTTTCGCTGTTTTAGCAACAAATCTCTGTAAAAAATGGACAAATAGCCTATATTTTGATTTGACCATGTTGAAATTAGTGCTTAATATCAGCCGCATGTTAGCAGCATCACAAGGGGAT
>JAUZQU010000023.1 GCA_030950835.1 Mariprofundaceae bacterium
CGATTAATACCTGCTCTAACATCAACCAAGCTGAAGGCTGCTGATGTTCGATCTCATCAGGGTTTTGCTGCTTTTGCACCTGAACCCGCCGTAAAATCCGCCAAGCTAAAAAAGAAAATAAGACCAATAACACAAGTAACCATAGCGAAGTATTGTCTGTGCTCTCCGTATTGCGCCATATTTCAACTTTGAGCATCCATGCCGACCACACATCTTTGAAATCTTGAAACGCACTTCTATCTTTATCTTCCAAAGCAAACCAGTCAGGTGGTGTATGATCCACATTCAACCAGCTTCCACCGAGTTCAACCAACGCCCAAGCATGGGCATCACGCCCGC
Organism: Mariprofundaceae bacterium; assembly: GCA_030950835.1. Taxonomy (GTDB): domain Bacteria; phylum Pseudomonadota; class Zetaproteobacteria; order Mariprofundales; family Mariprofundaceae; genus Ghiorsea. Next base: position 340 of record JAUZQU010000023.1, read on the forward strand.
GCACCACATAATAATGATGATCAGCATCCCATTCTTGCATGGAGTAACCCACCGCATAACGTGCTGCAATACCCACTTCACGTAGTAATAAGACCGTTGCCGTAGCAAAGTATTCACAATGTCCGCTGTGTGTACGCAATAAAAAGTCAGCCAATGGGCTTTGTTCTGCTTGCCCCTCGTCTATCCATGTAGAATAAGTATATTCACGCCAAAAGTAGTCGCGAAGTGTTTTCAGCACCGCTTTTTCACCATTTTCCTGCATAATTTGGTATAAGTTCAAGGCTTTCGCCACCAAAGCGATGGCGGCAGCTTCTTGTTTGGGCACACGCAAATCACGCGCTGACACTTCAGCTAAGTTATCACCTTGCCCACCCACCCACACATCAAACATCGCAAAATTTTGTGCTGGCTCAACCACTACACTGCCACCTTGTTGTATGCGTACGCTGTTCGCAGACAGGTTTTGAATGCGATAACTGTGCAAAGGAATGGATAATGTTTTCTTTTTCCCAGCTAAACTTTGCAAAAAGTGCAGTTTTTGTTGTTCTCCAGACTTTTCAGGGCGCAATAACCAACCCTGCTGGTTCAACACAATATCTTTATCCTTCCATGAACCAGCAAGCCACTGCTCACGAATATAGCTTTGATAACTTCCTGTTTGCAATAATAATGGGCTGGTTAATGGCTTTCTAGTCTGCACCCGAAATACAATGTCATCAGATAATTTCAACCTACCCACACGCCCAATCGCCGTGGATGTTTGACTTTGATCAAACTGACTCGTCAGCCATTGATTCATACCCATCTCTACACGCTGTTGCAGCTCAACTAGCCCTAATTGTAACATAAAAGCTAAACCAGCTACCAACGTAAAAAGCAAGGTTAACACACCTTTTTGCCTTAACCTTTGCTCAAAACTCTGGGAAAATACCAATAAAAGTATGAAAGTAGCTAAAGCAGGAAAGTACCATATATTTTTTTCTTCTGCTGCCCCTGCGCAAAATAAACACAACAGCACAAACCAAGGCATCATGTCTATCCATGGTATATCGCTAGATTTACGTTGTATCAGCAACAGTGTACTGCGTGGAAGCAGCTGTCCTTGTTGCAAGTATTGCAAGAATAACAACGGGAAAAATGCTATCGGTAACAAACGTAAGGTGGGGAAAAGTGGTTTACTGGTCTTATTATCCAACCAATAAAAAGCAAAAATACCCGCCGCAATTAAAAAACATAAGTCAGCAATTTGATGGCATGAATGCCTACCTACCTTAACACGTTTATCAAGCACAAAAACCAGCAATAATAACACTGCTAAAAAGGTACCAAGCCATAATATTTGTATCTGCCAAGCCCAAAAAAGTAAACTCAATATCAACACTACAACATTGAAGAAAGGTTTAGACAACATCAATATTATCCAAACCCTGTTGCACTTCACCTGCCCGTAACACATGAAAATGACCTTCAAGCTCCACTAAAGATCTATATACCGTATTATCCTTGCTTTCTATCAACAAAAACACCCGTAATACGATGTCTTGTGCAAGAAGTTGACGTACAAACGCTAATCGTTCTTCATCCCAAGCCATAACAATCAATACACATGCCCCAAATGATGTACTTTGGCGTAACACTAGATCTGCTAAGTCTTGAAACTTAGCCTGAGAACATACATCCAGATTCGCTAATGCTTGCAACATCTGTTCAGGCTGCTCAAGGGCGCAATCAAAGGTCAGTGTTCCAGTATGTTTGTTTGTTTTATGGATAAACATCATATCCAATAAACAGTCACCATGTTCCATAGTCAAAGCGAAACCTGCCGCCAGCGACACCGCTTCTTCAAAGGTATCCGCCTTCGTTTCATCTGCAAAACTATCTAATACCAATACCTGACGACTAAAGTGTTCATCTTGATATTGTTTAACCAACGGTTTTTCTGCCTTCGCCAAGCTCGCCCAATGGATATGTCGCGGCGAATCCCCTGCCCTATATTCGCGCAAACTCTGAAACTCCTGCGTATCATCTGCCGCCGAAATCTGCGTTATACCACCTTGTTGATATTGCTGAACACCGACCAAAGACAAATGTTGAGGAATCACATAACGCTTGGGTAATACCAACAATGATTGGGCTTGTTCATGTGTTTCAAAACGATACATCAAGCCAAAAGGTTCAGCTAACGCCAAGCGTAAACGTGAAAAATGCACCCAGCCACGACGTATAGGTGTAAAGTGCATAGTCTGATAAAAAACTTGTTGTGTTGCTATTTTTTCCACTATTTGCGTATGAAATTCACCACCCCTCAACCATGTTTGTAACCAAACAAAGCGGTAAAACCCTATTTTTCTATCATACCAATTACGTTGTTCTTCAAGTGGGTCATGGGCAGTGGAAAACTGGGCTAATGAAGACTGTACAACAGGCATTCGCTCACCCATACGCAACCTGTAGACATCAGGTGTACCTTGGTTATGTAGCTCAATACTATAAGCAACGGGGACATTTACCGTAGCAGAAATAGGTAGTTGGCGCTGGATTACAAACTGTCTCTTCTTGAATAGAGCTAAAATTATATTGAGCAATAATGCCACACAAAACAACACCAATAACAAGGAAAACATTTGGTAAATCAAAGTCTTACTGGTGTTCACGCCAAATACCATGGTCAAGACAAGCAAGGATAACAAAGCCATACCAGCAACAGAAAAGCGTTGTTTAAATTTATCGCCCCAAAACAGTAGTCGCGCAAAACCAAGTAAACGCCAATGCATATATTGCTTATAAAACGTTATTTTCACGCGAACTCCTTGATTTGCTGTTGGCATTAAACATCACTTGGGCACAGCAACCGCCTGCAATACGCCTTCCAGCACCGAATCTACAGTTATCCCTGCATATTTGGCTTGAGGCTCCAACGATAAACGATGCCTAATCACAGGTTTTGCCACTTCTTGTACTTGTTCAGGGCTAACAAAGTCCAGACCATCCAACAAGGCCAGCGCCTGACACGCCCGCATCAAGGCCAGCGAAGCCCTAGGGCCTGCACCAAACTTCACACCTTCTGCTTGGCGTGTCGCATGTACAATATCTACCATATAACGCTTCATCTCATCGCTGACAAATATTGCACGTGTGGCATATTGCAAAGCTAGAATCTCACCCAAAGTCACACATGCCGCAATATCCGCCAATGGGTGTCCATGTTGTTGGGCGGTCAACATTTCTACCTCTTGTTCAGCCCTCACATAACCCAAACCAAATGACATCATAAACCTATCCACTTGGGCTTCTGGTAAGGGATAAGTCCCGTGAGACTCCAAAGGGTTTTGTGTGGCAATGACAAAAAAAGGTGCTTCCAGCAGCCTTGTCTCACCTTCCACACTCACTTGCGCTTCGCTCATCGCTTCCAACAATGCTGATTGGGTGCGTGGCGAAGCGCGGTTAATTTCATCTGCCAATAAAATGTTGGTAAATACTGGTCCTTCTCTAAAATCAAAACTTTGCTGTTGCTGATTATAAATCGACACACCTAAAATATCGCTGGGCAGTAAATCAGGCGTAAATTGAATACGTTTAAAACGTGCCGACACCGATTTTGCCAAGGTTTTTGCCAAGGTTGTTTTACCTGTACCTGGCAAATCCTCCAACAACACATGCCCACCTGCGGCAAAACATGCCAACAACCAACGTGTCGCAGCATCTTCATGCTGAATAACCTGTGCGATGTTTTTCTTAATATTCCTGATGATACTTTGCATGACCCATTCCCTTTATTGCACATAATTTTCACTGCAAAAACTGTTGTGTTGTACCTTCTCTTAAATGCTGTTGCTGTAAAGATGTGAAACCCAAAACATGCTCTTTCATGGTTG
>JAUZQU010000024.1 GCA_030950835.1 Mariprofundaceae bacterium
ATTTGGTTTTGAAGACCGTTTTGACGCCTTCCCAAATATGAATACCGATTCACTTTATGTAGACCTTCGAGTTATGATGCATGGAATGACTAACAGTTCATTTTGTGATAATGATCATAAAGCTGTTATTTCTATTACTGATCAGTTTATTGGTACTGCTATTTGGGACGGGCAGGAACCCAAGTTGTTCGAAAAACAATTTTATGTATCAGGCGATAGTATTAATATTTTTCCAACTGGTAACAGATTAAATGTTATTGTGAACGGTGATAATTGTGAATTGATTAATAATGATGAGATTAGAATAAACTGGTACGAATTTGAGTATTGGCGTTATCTTATAACTGAAGGTAATCATTTTGAATTTAAAACACATGAAGCGGGGAGTATCAGATATTGGTTAACCCAATGGACCAGACAAAATATGAAGGTTTATATTCCCAGCAGAAATAAACTTATTTCAAATGCTGATATCACAAATGATCAGTTTAACACGGTTCTATTTATGGACACTGCAAATGTTGGTGACGAATATTTTTGTGTATCGAATGACTATTATCTTTCTGTTGATTCTATTGTTAGCGATATCTCATCGGATTTAAGGGGTTTATCTAACGGAGCCGATTATATTATCATTACTCATCCCGATTTTTTAGCGTCAGCTCAGGAACTCGCTCAATACCGCAGGAATTATTTACCCGATCCCGATATACAAAATCCAAGAGTTATGGTTGTAGATGTTAGGGATATATATGACGAGTTCGCTTATGGTTTATTGGACCCGTATGCCATAAAGGATTTTGTAAAATACGCATTCGATAATTGGCAGGAACCCGCACCATCCTATATTGTACTTTTGGGTGATATGAGTTACGATTACCGCGGAGTGTTGGAAAACAGCCGCTCCAACTTTATTCCTTCCATACCTTATTTTGCATACACCTATGGCGAAGCGGTTAGTGATAATGCATTTGTAGCAGTGTCTGGTTCAGATGTTGCCCCGGATTTGGCGATAGGAAGAATTTCGTGCGAAACACCGAATGAAGCAGATATTTTGATACAGAAGATTAAAAACTATCCAGATGATCCCGATAAACTTTGGCGTGAAACTGGGATTCTCCTGGCATCAGGATTAGATGAAGATGATGAAAACCAATTCGGTTTTAATGATGCGAGTCTTCAGTTAGGCAATGCTTATTTAACTCAGTATGGTTATCGCCCTAAATATGTTTTTAACTTTCCGACAAAACCGGAACACGAGCCGTATCAAGGTGGTGAAATAGAGATGAGAGATGCAATAAACCAAGGTGCAGTAATTGTTAATTATTACGGGCATGGCGGAGGTTTGCAATGGGATTTGGTATTTACTGATGATGATATAGATTTATTGGAGAATGGTGGAAAACTTCCGGTAGTTATCAGCGTAACTTGTTATACTGCCCATTTCGATAATCAAAAAGTTTTTGGTGAGCACTTTAATCTTGTTGAGAATAGCGGAAGTATAGGGTTTTTTGGAAGTGCGGGTCTAACATATTGGGGAATAGGTAAAGCTATAAACTCTAAAATTTTTGATGAAATTTTCAGTAAAAAAAACTTTGTAATCGGTAAAGCAATATTAAACGCGAAAAACAGAGTTCCATCTTCCGGTGTTTATGGCATTCAGGTGGCATTACTTACTTATCTTGGCGACCCTGCTGTAAAATTGACTATACCGGAATATCCCGATTTTGGAATTACTTCTTCCGATATCAGCATTACTCCAAAAGATCCGTTGGTAAACGATACAGTTAAGGTTAAAGTGAAAATTCATAATTGGGGAAGAATTTTCCCCTTTGATTCAGTGAATGTGAAGCTCCATATAAGTTCATCCGATACAAACTATTTAGCCGGAGTTAAAAAGCTGGGCAGTTTTAACGATGAGGATTCAGTTTATTTTACATGGGTTCCAACCCAGGGAAATTTATTCCAATTAACTGTAAGCGTTAATGAAACGGATAGCATACTTGAAGTCGATCATTCCGATAATGTTGCCTCTCATTTTTTCTTAGTCTTTAATATCAGTAAACCGAATGTACTAAAACCAATAGACGGATTTTCAACCTCTTCGTCTTCAATAGAATTTGTGTTTTCTGATATCGGGCATTATTTGAACAGGGACTTAACATATTATATTGAAATAGATACATCACTCAGCTTCGAATCGCCTATTGTTAGCTCCGGTGCATTAACAACTAACGAAGTGTTGGTTAAATGGAATTCGCCGAATCTACCTCAGGGAACTTACTTTTGGCGTGCAAGAATTCACACCGGAAGCGAGTACGGAAATTGGAGTCCGCCCCGCAGTTTCTCTATAATGGATAATCCCAAGGGTGGATATTATGCACATAAAGATATATTAAAGACCTTCAGTGGTTATAATATTAACTATTCAGATTCTTCCGAAAGTCTTCACCTGAATACCTCTCCGCTTCCTCCAAGACCTTCGGACAATACATTTTTGGGTGATATAATTCCTGAACCTCCTTTAGCTGATAGTATGAAACTGACTACTATTACAACTGACGGCACATA
>JAUZQU010000025.1 GCA_030950835.1 Mariprofundaceae bacterium
GCCAAACATTACGACCAAAACAAAAAAGTTGAGCTCGTCCCATACGAAACTCAGCCCATATCTTTTCTTCATCTTCACCATGAGGAGTAGCGAAATACTCAAAATGCTCAATTAATTCCTGTTTGGTGGCAATGCCTCGACCATCGTCCTTAATCTGAAAATGAACACCTGAATCATCATACTCAAGTAGTAAATCAATACGACTTGCTCCAGATTCAATACCATTCATTGTACCTTCAAGAACACCTTTGGGAAAAGTGCCAGCTTGACGTTTGATCGTATGCAACAAAATGTTATCATGTGCTTTGAATTGACGAGTAGATGTACGAATCATTTTTAATTACTCCAAGTTACTTAAATATAATTCGTGACGCTGAACATGCAAACAATCTTATTTCTTCAATTTCTCCAACATTGTTGATTGTATCTATTAACTTGTAAATGTCAAGAATAAAAGTGCATATTTTTGAATTAAACTTTCACTGTTAAATAAAAATAAGAACCCTGACAATGTTACTCGTCAGGGTTCTTATTCTTACTTTATTACTGAAACAACCTATTCTTTTACAACCGTTTCAATCGTTTCAACCTCAGTCTCAGTCTCATCAGCAGTCTCAGTCTCATCAACAGTATCAGTCTCATCAACAGTATCAGACTCGATCGGAGCTGCCTCATCTGTCTTAACTATCTTAGCTGTCTTAGACTCAGATTCCTTATCTTTACGAGATCGATTCGATTTCGATGAAGATAACTCGACTGTCTCAGACAAGTTGGCTTTGACATCATTTTTGGTTACACAATAATCAAAATTACTGCGTGCTCCAATCACAACACCAAACGACTGAATCCACTTACCATCGTCAAGAGACCACTCAGAATATGGAACCATGCCAATCTGCGCAGATCGAAAACCAAAAGGATAACCCTCAGTATGATTCACACGACATTGAACCGTAGCATTATTTTGTGATTTCTGTTGCGGAGTCATTCCTTCTTTAGCAGGACGATCACGCATAGTTTGATACGCTTTACCACTTGCCTTACGAATGTCACTCCACATATCATTGTAAGGAATCGCTTTGCCAACGATAGGTTCCTTAAGTGGCTTAAACTTGATACCTTTAATACCAGTTTCAGATGCTTTGCGAACCTGTTGAGGAGTCAATGTCTTGCCATCATCATTGACAAAATATCCAGGAGTGGCCAAGTCACCTGGCATAAAATAATTCATGTCGCCATTACTAGTCATGTCCACTTCAATACAAGAACCAGCATTAGGTTTGGATTCAATGCGAAAAACAAGATTAGCCAAACCTTTTACACCAGCCAAAGAACGACGCTTGCGAGTAATATCATTAGCTCCATAATTACCACGATTACTCGCATTTAAAAGAAAAACAGCAGAACCATCATGGCCACCAGTACCAATAACGTATTCAACATCATTGATAGTAATAATATTCTTATCAGGATCGGTAACCATACTACGGATGGATGAATGACATTGACGTTGAGGATTGGGATCAATTATCCAACCAGATGGAATAGTACGCTCACCATTAACATCTTCGTGATACCATGAACCAAATCGCTTTTCATCCCAATTCTTTGGAGACTTTTTAAGCTGACCTTTCCTAATTACACTGCAACCAATTGCAGCAATCAAATCTTGTTCTACCGGACAATAACGCGGTGGGATAGCTGGAAGAACATCACCAGTTTCAGCAGCAGCATTGTATTCATCAATCAATTTATCATACGATGATCGACTCATACGACCCATATTAATGTTAGGAATCTTACTCACAGGAAGTGATGGAAGATCCGACAATTTGCCACCAGAAGCAAAATGTTTACGACAACGATCCTTCCAATCAGAAAGAATGTCAAGCCACTCAACAAGCTTATCAGACATCTTAGGAATTGCTTCAAACATCAATGGACGATTCAACTCTGCAATTTGATCACAAGTAGGCCGAGGAACTGTATTTCTCTTCCCAGATCGAGCAAATTGCTGAATAACCTTCTTTTCGCTGGATTTCGACATCGTAATCACTCCAAAATAGACCCAAGATTCAATGCCAATAACACATCATATCACAACCGTTCAAAATGTCAACCATTTTATCTGAAAAAAGTGTTACATTTGGACCATTTGGGCCTATTAAAAATGAAATGAATCACTTATGTTCAGAAAACAAATATGTACGTCCTTCCTCTGTTAATACTCTACCTCGTGGAGTAGATGCAATAAAATCCATCTCTAAAAGAATCGGCTCAATCACACCTTTTACTACATCCTCTGGTTGACGCATCTTACTACTTATAGAACCTACTCCTAAAGGATGAGGACTAGATTTCGATAAAAACTCTAAATAACGACGATGAATAGGATGCAATCCAAATGAATCAATCTGTTCTAATTTAAACATATGATGAACATGAGATAATGTAATATGATTAGTAGATACAGACAATGCAAACATCATCACTTTTTTCACAAATGAAATTGCAATGCGAGGTATACCTAAACAACGTTGAGCAATCTCATCAACTACATCTCGATTAAATCTTATATGATAATGACGAAAAGATTGAGCAATTATCAAACCAATATCTGTTAATGAATATCTCTCAATCTCCCATTGATTATCAAATCGAGTCACAAAAGAATTGGAATCAAGCATATCAAAACGAGTCGTCGCACCAAACAATGTAAAAGGAGAAATCTTAATATCTCCTTGATGTGATGTAATACGCCATTCCTTCATTGGAAGATATAACGACTCTTGTAAAGATAATTTTAAACGATGTATTTCATCAATAAATAACAATAAAGAATGTCCAGATTTGTTTGCAAAAGAAGAAGATTCAAATAAAAACTGTAACAACTGATCTCTGTTTCTGAAGATAATGGACTCTACCTCCACAAAATGATAACCAAGCTCAGTACCAATGGCACGAGCTAAAGCAGTCTTACCAGTACCACCAATACCATGTAATAAAGTATGTGGAAAAATAAAGCCAGAATTACGACATGCACGAATTAAGGTTAATGCTTTGGATTTCTCTCTAAAAAGACCAATTAAATCATTAAGCCTAACTTGATTTGTCATGTTGATTACGAATCAAGATCAAAAGATCATATGAAGACAAAAAAAAGAACCACAATGTCTACAATGTGTCTCAGAGTGCTTACCTAATGCAATCAAACCTTCATTATCTATTAAAGTACCATCCTTCTCTAAAAAACTCGAAATAACGATACAATAAGGACCAACCCAAGCAGACATAAAATCATTATTACATTAACGATGACTGAAACTCATCACACATGACTCCAAAAAAACACAAACCTAAACACAAACCTAAACACATCATAATCATAAAGTTTTAAAATGTCAAGAATTATTTTTGAGAAATAAAAAATGGAAAAAACACTTATTTCGAAATAAACTCCAATCAGGCTATATTCAGAACAAAAACCTAAAATGGTCTATATCATCTAATAACAAGTATCTCGGATAATAACAAGTATCTCGGACCAAAGTTAGAAGCTAAAAGTCAAAGTCTGAACTTTGTGGATTGCTTCTCAACAGCACGGTCGACGTATAACGTACGTCTACGATGACATCTAGTGCAGCATCATCCGCCCCGTCATAATGAAACATGGCTGCACCAAAACTCCATCAAACTCCATAAAAACACAAATCTAAACACAAATCTAAACACATCATAAGATTTGAGAAAAAATATATTTAACAATTTCGGAATGAATAACATTTAAACTTATTTCAGAATAACTTATCAACCAGCCGTCATTGAGCACGTCAAAGATTTACACTCGGAATATGTCGGTCCACAAGTTGAACGGATGGGTCTCGCGGAAGTCCCCCTTGTCTGTCTAATTCCAGTCCTTCGGCCTCCCATCCTCATGGCGGTACGGCGCAATCACGCGGCACCTCAGCTTCACGTCATCGACGTTAAAGCAGTAGTCATCCGATACTGTCCAGAACCAGATGTCTTCACCGGCATTCTTCCAATTGGTCTTCGCGCCACGCCCCTTTTCCCGCTCCCACGTAATGCAGTTTCTGATCTTGAAATACTTGAAAGCAGCCTCGAATATTGAACACGAGCTGAGCCAATCGCCGCAGATGTAGATGGTGGCTGTTGGCTTCAAAAGGGGATTTAGTTGAGTCAGTATCGAGTCGAACCAAGACGTATACTCATCAACCGATGTCTTGGCGAAACGCCGGCCGTTGAAGTGCTTGCTGAGGTTATAGAGCGGATCCAAAAAGAGCAAATCGACTAAGTAGCGAGGTAGGAAAGCCAGAGAGTCGCGGAAGTCGCCACAAATGACCCCACCGGGGGATGTGCTCCAATCGCGCATCCTGTGGCATACGGATCAGCTTCGGGCGCAGGCAATACCGGTCGGAGGCCGTGAGAACCAAGGAGCGGCGCACGTGCCTTTCCGTTCCCTGTTTGGGCCACGTCTGCCATTCTGGAGGTGTGCTCCTTGGAACCAGGTCGTCAAGTTAAGCTTCGTTGGGACGGTTCGTTTCCGGTCGGGGGTTTTGAAGGAATCCTACCAAAATTACTACTTCACTTCTTTAGTGTATTTGAGGAAATCCTACCAGAATTAATTTTGATGGGCAGGATTTGAACCTACTTCACTTCTTCAGTGCATCAAAATAAGAGGAATCTTATTTCAGTGCATCGATTTCAGTGCCACTACCATTAGTGCCATCAAACTTGGATTAGGATTGATCCTATCCAATATCCCCTCCATTTATATATAGATCATCTCAACAAATAAGACAACTTAAATCTCATCCACCTCACCGCAATCGAGCACATCCATAATCAGATGATCTCCCTATCAACGCATCTTGGTGATCTCTGACACGTCCCTGTTCCAGCGGGAGCAAGTCATACGGGACCAGACACGGGTGGGTCTTCAGCAGATCGTTCTTCAGTCTGTCCCGTTTGTACTTCAACATGTCGACGTACAACTCCTTTCGCATGGCGTATAACCTTATGTTCCTCGATCCAGTCTAGCACGTCCTGAAAGTTATACCGTGGATGCTTGCCAGTGATTCTGAGATATGGAGGGCCAACACCCTGTCTACGCCACACGGCCAGCGTAGCAGTCGTAATACCGATTAATCTGGCAACCTCCGATGGCCTGATCCACTGGTCTTTTCTCGTTTCCATAGTTAAAGTCGGCAGCGACCAATTATAGCTTCTTGAGGCCGAACGCCTCCAGCTGCTCGGCCTCGTAACGACGCCCATAGAGGCACCCCAGTGAATCTGCGATCGACCGCAGGGCCTCCTCCCATTCATCATCCGTCGCGTCGCCGCGACGGAAGTCCTCAGGGTCATACATGTCCCAATTGGCTGGCTCATCCCACTGGAGATCGGCTAGCGAGGCCGCAATGGCTATATGCCGGGCGGCATCCAGGATATTCATGTCACGACATTCTCCTGGGACGGATCCGTCAACAATGCCGTCCGACAGTTCGACCGTTTCCCAGCCGGATGATGGATCATCCGGCTCCAGCATTGAGACCTCTACGTCGTCCTCCCAGACGACGCGGCGGTCCGCTACGCGTACCCACACGGTACGCGAGCCGCCCGTGCACGGCTCGCCGAGCTGGAAGGCGACCGCCTGTTCCTGCGCCGCCCTGTCGCCGAACCGGAGCCGCACGGCCTCGACGATAGAATGGAGGTCGCACGCGCGATTCCACTCGCCACCGATACCCGGCCGCGGAAAATCGTCCGGCTCCAGGAGAGTCCATTCACCCGGGTCTCTCCCAGTCTGCACGTCGACGTCCCGATCCAGTGTGATGAGGTTCGCCACGGTGCCTGGGTCGCGGTCGGCGTAATCCCACTGGGACCACGCCGCGTCGAACGCCACTTCAGTCGGCTCGACCACCGGTTCTGAATGTCTGTCATACATCATCGATCCTCCTCATTTATCGCTGTTCTGACCGGATCTCACCCGTCCGGTCTACCCATAGTATACCACCGATCCGACCCGATGCAAGCGATTTTTTCGATTTTTTCGCATCCGCCGCCGGCCTGCGATGGCGCTCGATCCACTCGGATACCTCCCGCCTGGAGTATCTCGGGTGTGCACCGGGCATCCGCAGGTACGGCGGCCCGATGCCCCGCCGGCGCCATGACGCAAGCGTACCGGTCGTAACGCCGATCAGACGGGCGGCGTCCGACGGTCTGATCCACTCCTCGTCGGCTGACAGGTCGTGCATATCTCTCATCTGATCAGCTGGAGGCCGAACGCCTCCAGCTGCCACGATGTCTGGGTCGCGGTCATACAGGTCCCATGTCGACCAGGCCGACGAGAATGCGGAATCGGTCATTTTTTTTCTCCGTATCAGGCACCATACTCATAGTATACCACATATCATTTTTTTTCTCCGTATCAGGCACCATACTCATAGTATACCACATATCATGCGCAATGCAAGCGTTTTTTGCGATTTTTGCAATTTTTGATTTTAGCGTGGATTCAAAAAATCACGCCGTAATGTATGTGGTAGCAGTACCATTCTCATCGAAATGTCCTATACCTTATTTCAAAACAAGGTACTTGCGATATATTTTGTGTCTCACAAAGATCGTTTTGTGAGACACAAAATTGCTTGCTGTTAACCGATGATACACAAACTGGGTTGTGTCTCACGAGCACCCGGTGCGATCCACTCCTACACGCGCAAGTTCATTTGTGACGTGAGCTTCGCTGGAATGTGAACTTCGCTGACTTCGATCTAACGATCTAACAATTCAAGCAATTTTTTCGACGGACATCACGATATGGCCGAAAAACGATATGACCGGAACGGATTCGGAGATAAGATGATCTAAAATTGAAAAGAGTGACCAAGATTATTTATATCTAGAGGTTGAATATAAACAACCGAAAAATAAACCAAGAACTAAACACCAAAACAATGGGAAACCAAAAACCCAAACCCAAAACCACTAAAATATCCACAAATACATACAACAAATATTGAAATATTGGAAAATGTTTACCTATAAAAAAAGAGTCGGCGAAATACGTAATTCGGTCGGGCATGACCAATTTCTACGTATCTTACCGACTCTCGTTGAGAGCGGCGACCACAGCCCTCATAGGAGACTATATCACATCCTGACAAATAAGTAAACCCCATACTTAACTTTTGACGAAAAAAATACCAGCCATAAATATAAATAAATATGGCCTAACTAACTAACTAACTAACTAACTAACTAACTAACTAACTAACTAACTACATCAAATAATTGTGTAAATTGTGCATACTAATCAGTGTAATACTAATCAGTGTAATACTAATCAGTGTAATACTAATCAGTGTAATACTAATCAGTGTAATACTAATCAGTGTAATACTAATCAGTGTAATAATAATAAGTGTAATAAT
>JAUZQU010000026.1 GCA_030950835.1 Mariprofundaceae bacterium
TATTAACATACGATACTTATCGAGAACCCTATACACATTGTCAGCGGTACTACCAAGTACCATTAATACGTCAGGGTTATCAACTTTAAGTTTATCGTAGTCCACCTTCATACCACGGATATCTTCCATGCATATATGGTGTACTAAGTTATTGATGCCTTCTACGTTTATTTTTAGAGCCTTTAGAGGATCACTAACACCAGCAGGTACTCTAGCAGCTAACGCACCTACGAACTCTTTAACCATATCTGCATTATGCGCTCTGAGGTGATACAGGTCGTTAACATACATTACCGCAGCTAACTGATACTTATCCATATTCTTAAGGTACTTAGCTACGGTATCATAGACTGAACTATCGAACCAGTATCTATCACTACTATAGCGCAACATAGTAATAGTTTCTTCTACTGTAGGATATTTTATATTATACATACGCATAACGGTAGCTATAGTTTTTAGATTAACCGTAGAGACTACCGCTGTTATATAGTTAATAACTGAATCAGGCGTGTATAGACATTTATTACCAGCTACTATTGACTCAGTAACTGAGTTACCTATACTAGCTACTGATCTAGTTATAGATGTGAGGGTGTAGTGTTGTGATGGGTTGTATAACGCAGTGCTCTTACTAGCGTACGCACCACTGAGACTATTGTTAAAGATCTTCATAACCTTCTGCAATACATCGTTATGTATATAACCGTTGATGTCTCCGTTCTGGTAAGCTTCAAAGGATAGGTTCTTATGCTTCTTCCTCTTAGTGATATTGATCTTTAAGAAGTCTGCGTGTAATGACTTATTCTTACTAGGATGATCGTACACGGTTAGAGAAGGGGTTATTATGTCATTATCTTTTATAGTGTCCTTAATGTAAGTTGTTAACTTACACGACTCAGTACCTCTATCCCCGTTGTCTAACCTAGTTTTATAGGTGACCATTGGGTCTTTAGGGGACTTATTCTTTATAGTGGATTTAACCACAGTAAGAGCTTCTTCTTCAGAAACTCCCTTATAGATACTTACGAAATCTACAGCTTGTTTTAGATAGTTATTAACTGGGTTCATGCTGGTAGTGTAGTCGCCTAGCTCTCTCTTGAAATATTCCATATAGCTCCCGTAGGTCTTATCACTTATTTGGCTTTTTGGGAAAAAAAGAATAACTTATACTATGGGAGACATATGTCTCCCATAGCTTTAGAAAGTTTCTACTTTAAAGGACAGTATGCCTAGTTCCCTAAGACGAAGCTTAATGATAGCCTCCATAGAGCTGTCTACATTAAATATTTTAATATCTAGGTTAGTGGTGGTTACCATAACGATCGTATTAGAATCTATATAATCTTGAGCTAATACCAGTTCTTGACCGTCAGTATCTACAAGTATAATAAACACTAAGTCGTGAGCGGTGTTAGGTAGTCCCGTAATTATTGATTTAACAGATTCATGGAGGGTAACTACGTCGGAATACTTAACAGCTTCCTCCATAGTCACAATACCCTTAACCTTCATATTGGTATAGACAGCCCCCAGTAACGCAGGAGCTAATGTTGTGAAGTCGTACGATTTATTAATTTGCATACTATGCATATTCCTCCTTATTAGATATGGTCATACTCAAAGCACTAACTCTTATAATGTAAGGGTTAGTTATGTTATCTACGATCATCGCATTAAGCAATATCGGAGTGTATTGGTGTAACAACTCTACCAACTCAGTTAACCACCCGCCGACTGCGTCTACAGGAATATAGTCCGCTATGTCAGGTAGCGGGGAGTCGTACATCAAGGCTAGTCCTCGATCTACCATATATTCAACACAGTCGTATGTATCACTATGAAGGGTATCTGTAGCTATATTAGAAGGTGTGTTAGATAACATAGGAACTAGTCCAGGTGGTAATGGTAAATCAAGTATCATTAAGTACTCCTATATGTAACATAAGGACCCGTGGTCCGATTATCCAGTGTAGCGGTACGACTAGTTCCCTAACGGTCGGGCTAGGTCTAACTATATTGATATGGTTAGATATAGCAGTTATGATCTGTATAGCTTTTTCCAGAGGAGCTGGTCCGTCATTACCGATAGTTTCAGCATGCGTTGCCGCTGCAAGCTCTTTAGTAAATAACTCGACTACGATGTCCTCATTAACCAGAGTGCTAACATCCTCTAAAGGAGGAGCCGTTAGGCACATGACCTCCATACCTATCTGGAATAACCTAACTAACATATAGTCGTCGTCAGGGTAGCCGTCATAGACTAACCTGCTAGTAAAATCTTTATACGCCGCCGTCAGATCGTATATATCCACACCAGATAATCTACTGTTAACGTTAACCAGGTTTAAACCTATTGTCTCTCTTAGATTACCAACCATGTCTGTGACATAGCCGGTGGTTTCCGTCGATAAACGCATATTATAATAACTCCTATTTTAGATTACTCATTCCAAACATTACCATTCCAAGTGATCATCCCTATATGTATAAGAAGACTATGCGCGCTAACGACCCATTTCATAGGAACCCTTAACTCAGCAAGCGGACTGTCCCCCCAAGGAGGGTGTTCGTTATACATAGACATTACCTTGGAGACCATAACCGTGATAGAGTCTAAGTTAACATCTTCTATAGTATTTATATCTTGGTGTACAGAGTATTCTATTTCTTCCAGAACGGCCTCTATGGCTGTGTAAGGGTCATCACTAACAACTACCCCGCATGTATTATCTATATAATCAGTTATGATTATTTCAGTTATGATCTGGAATAACTTCAATACACACTCTGGTGGTAGGTTTGGGTGGGTTACCTCCATATAGTCAGTTATCGCCCTATATTGAGGAGTTACCTCCGCTACTATAACTTCCTTTATATCTTTAATATACGCGTGCTCAACGCCTAAGGTTAGACTAGTGAACGCCGTGGTGTGTACCGTTACACAATCAGTAGTTATCGACAATGAACTCAACCTCCCCATCATCGTACATAGCGAACTTAATATTATTAGCAAACCCGTTTAAGTTATTTATGATAAGTTGGGTTATTACCTTATGAGCGTGGATAAGGTGTGGTAGCAGCATATGTTCGTTAAGTAATGTGCCTATAGCGTTAGCTGCGGCATCTCGGTCGATATCGGAGTACGCTATCTCTTTATATATAAGCTGGATACTATCCGCTACATATTTCTTATTCTTACTAGGGCACAGCGTATATGCCTCTATACACGATTTGGCTAGCAGTTCAGCTGGAACCACTGAAGACTTAACCCCTTCTATAACATCAGACAGTTTAATCCTAACTAAAGACATACTCACTCCTCTTTATAAAATTTAAGTTCTATAGATTTAAAATTAGTTAAATCTTTACAAGACGCAAGGTAGACCCTTCGTCCTTCGGTAACAGCGCTAGTACCGCACACAGGAACATAATCACTAGTACGTATAATTCTTATTACCTTACTCTTAACTATATTAACAATCTCGGTAATTATACTATTAACTAAATCTCTAGTTTCTATACTGTATGTTACACCCACTCGGTAAGTGTCTAATACATAATTGCATATTAACTCAGTGTACGACTTATCCGGTACCTTGTACATGAAACAAGTTGTTAATACGTCGGCTATAGCAGTTCTGAAAAACCAATCGTTATCCCGGATATTACTCAATTGGGTAACCGCGTCGTTGACTAACGGCTCCACTTCGTTAATAGTGACTATAAGTACTGCGTTAAGTCTATGAGTAGCGTTTAAGCAGTGTTCGTTCAAACTCATTTTAACTCCCTTGGTCTAATGCTTCGTTAAATCTAATTACTCTAATGTCGTCATACCTTCTTAGCTTATATTCACTCGTACTTACGTCCAAGGTGTATAAGTTATTAGGGTATTCCATAAACACCGGTTTGATATACTCTGTATACATTTCTAAGAATATATTACTAACTGCGTAGAAATCCCCTTCGTCAATATCTGGTATGTATGTTAACAAGATAGACATGTCGGTGGCTTCAGAAGATAGCTGGTACCAACTCTTAGCCGTCGTTAGAGGGTTGGTTGTAAATAGCTCAGGACAGGTGGTGTGTCGGTATTGGTAGTATTCTAACACATCTTCTAGTATAGGAATAGTGCGGTAGGGATGCCATGGGCTGTGACTAGCTAGTCCCATAGCCGAGTACTTATCTTTAATCTCTTTATTAGCCGGAATAGGCATACGCCTTCCTCGTATGTATAATACGTTATCGTCAACAGCGGGTGACGGTAGATACTTATTAAGTATGCTTTCTATCATAACCATACCCGAGTCAAGGTTGAGGCTGTACTCATTGCGTATCTTGTGGTGGTTCCTAATAGACATATATTCTCCATGTTATAATGCGTCGGATATTAGCTCAATATATTGGCTAACAGTCGATTATTCCGAGAGTTAGCGGTGTTAATGTTCCAAACAACTACGTAGTAATATACATAAATTACCACCAGCTATATAGGAGTCATAATAGGTTTTGCTAGCGTGTCTAACCCTACCTAGACTATTAGCCCGTAGGGTAAGCTGTTCAGCTATTATATTTTTAATGTTACGGTAGTCTTTGGTGTAGTCTAAATTAGCTAAACTGATATCTGAATCTATAACCACACGGTATCTGTTAGATAACCAGTCTCTAGTTATAATATCAATAATCTGTTTACTAACACTACCGCTGGTTATTATAGCATCCTTGTTACTAAGGAACTGATCACTCACCAACCCCTTTACTATAACAGCTAGAGGAACCAGGGTAACTGTGGTCATTATGTTTTGTGTTATAATCATACAGCCTCTCCGGTCGGGATATAAGTAATAACAAGGTGTAGGTTACGTCCTAGTATGTGTAAATAGAAACTGTGTAAGTCTGGATCGGTAAGATCTATACCGTTATTAGCGTATAAGGTCTTAAGAGCGTGTACCGTCATAGGGTATGCCGGACTGCCCGAGTCCACTGTAATTTCTACATCATTAACTATTAACTTATTAGTCATACTAGTCAGTATACTCTCTAGAGCTCTTAGGTGCTCTAGGGAGGTGGTTCCGTCTATGTTGTAATCGTTAGTATCGCATAATGTACTCACCACACAGGGAGCTATCATTAAGTTAGAGATGTCAACAACATGTATGTTAGTCAGGTTAGTCATGTATCTCCTTTAAAAAATAATAACACACTCTCCTATACTAGAGAGTGTGTTATTTATTAGGGGTTCTTTAGAACACCATACCTGAATCGTCAGCGTCTCCAGTTCCTTCTAGAGTTGCTGTTGAAATACCATCCATAATAGCGGTATATTCAGCCACAGTATTCTTTAGAGCTTTATGTTCTTCTACCAAACAGTTACCCGCTAGAACTACATGAATGGGTGTTAACTCATCCATCTTGTCGATAGCGTTTTGGCTAGTAACCATACCGTACTTATGTTGCAACAGAACCAAGTCTAAGTTCGCGTGGTCCTTAGGACAGCTCAAGGTTCTCCCGATAAGATTGATATGCTCCTTATTATTAGTCACCTCTCCGGCAATATGCATGTTAATGCAATACAGACTAGGAGCGATGCTGATAGTGTTATAGTTATCAGGTGCTAAGAAGTTAAT
The DNA here is from genome assembly GCA_030950835.1 of Mariprofundaceae bacterium. Taxonomy (GTDB): domain Bacteria; phylum Pseudomonadota; class Zetaproteobacteria; order Mariprofundales; family Mariprofundaceae; genus Ghiorsea. Next base: position 5,628 of record JAUZQU010000026.1, read on the forward strand.
CATATCCTTAGTATCGATATCTTCGTTATCGCCTGATAAGAATAGCGAGGTAATGGTTAGTGCAGATAGGATCTTGCTGTTAACAAGGTCTTCTCTATCTTTAGCACCCTCAGCCACCGCGTTATGATTATTGTAATAAATAATAACCATAGGTTTCTTAATACCAGTCTTAGACATATGGTCTAGAGTGGCGATAGTGTTAAGGGTGTTCTTGCAACTTAACCCGTTACCACTGTCTCCGATAACCACACCCAATACCGGAATGTTACGAGTCCTTAGGTTACTCATGATAGTAGGTGCTACGATGCTTCCTGTGCCACCACTAGCCGAGAATACAACTACGTGGAATTCAGAGGTTACCTCATCTGTGTGACCATGAGTATCTAGATACTTCTTCATATCTTCAACAATTTCAGTTGAGTTAGTACGTCGTTCACCACCACTGCCCGCGATTTCACCTTCTGAGAACCCGGAAGAGTCAATCTTCCATAATAACTCAGGAGGTAGACCGCCGATGTTATTGACGCTGGTGTCGATATAGCGGGGCTCTACTTCACAGAACCCTTCTCCTAAGTTAGCTAACTCAGAATGGATTTTCTTAGAGATATTAATCCCAGCACCACCGCAGTAGTGTATAATCATTTTGTTCATGTATATCTCCTTGATCTTATTGTCTTATAGTGAGAATTATCGTAATCGCGATAACCAGCACTAGGTTTACTATAGAGGCTATAACTAGCCCTCCGGTTGAGCGCCTTGGTCGGACGGTATGGTCTTCCTTGGTATTAGCAAGCCTAGACACCCTGCCCGGTTCGTCACTCACTGCCTGACTGCCGCGAGATCACCTTCTCTAACGATTCTCTCTACTAGGCTTAACTTAATACCAATCTTCTCGGCATACTCGGTTAGGTCTGGTTTACCCGCAGCGACCCATGCCTTGTAGTGTCCTACTTTAGCAGATCGTGTCAATTTAGCCATTAGCGTTCTCCTTTATTTTATATATAACCTTACTACCTATTAATAATATAAGGTTATATAATATCTAGTTTAAACAATGCATAACACAACTAAGCTAGCAGCTAGACCGCCAAGGGATAATGCTAAAAGCACAGTGCCTAGCGTAGACGCCTCTATAGTGGCGTCCGGATGACTAGTGTTATCCATAAAGTCCTCAGTGTCGGAACCTAGTGAAATATAATTAGTATTAGGTAATTCAGGTACCGCTACCTCGTGGTCTTTCTTAACAGCCATACATACTCCTTTAATATTTAAGTAACGTCTACCCAGACACCACCTACGTTGTTGAATTGCATAATCATACCCCTAGCCGGAAACATACCGGTATAGGTGTTAGTATCTACGGTTAGAGACAGTCCGTCTGGAGCTATGGTTATAGCCGCGTCGAACTTAACCTTAGGAGGGATGCGGTATATCTCGATAACGGGTACCGGGGTAGGTTGTCCCCAACCAGATGTACTTACTCCGTTACTGATAACGGTCACGGTAGAACCAGCCGCTCCAGCGATAACCGTCGGGGTTGGTTCTGATTGATTACTCAACGTTATAACATTACCTACGCCGTCACCGGTAGTCATATTATCAGCAGTAACCACTAGCGCTCCAGTATCGGGAGCTAGCGAGATATGTCTTCCGAAATCCTCGTACACGGCATCGGTTGGTGGGGTGATTACATCTACACTAGTGACCTGTCCCGCACCGTCTAGAGATTGTACATAAATAACCCCAAGGCTGTCGGTATTAGGTACAGGGGTTTTATAACTACCGATACCTATGACTGTCGCGTCAGGACTCATCACGATAGATGTACCAAACCTATTTTTAACAGTAGTGTCAGGAGGATAGAAGGTATTGATCTCTGTCCAACTGCCGTCACTAGCGTTGTGTGTGTAAAGGTCGACCTTACCTTGTTTCTCCTCTCCGTCGACAGTGGCTTTAGGAGCGCCGATAGCCATGGTATTACCGTCATGACTTAGCGCGATACTAGAACCATACATATCGCCATCATGACCACCTTGATCAGCGAATACCCTATCTAGTTCCCAGATATCATCGACTAGTCTATATATACCGACAGCCCCCTTCTCCTCATCCTCATCGTCATCCTTAGCGTACATAGCCCCGATAGCTAGTACTTGATTATTACCACTAGCTACGGCTATGATATCCGTATCGGTATAAACAGCTATATCTTGGTTAGTAACTTCCGTTGGGAAATGATCATACTTAGCCATATTATTCTCCTATTATTTAGTTATTACCAATCATAGCAGCTAGCACCGTATTATACCTACCCATATTTTCTTCAGATAGATATAATTGTGCTACTGTACCTAACTCACCGTAGTCTTCCTCTACCAATACCACTGCTCCCGAGGTGAAATCGCTAGCCGCGGAAACACACTCGTATAACTCGGTATCGGAATGCTCTGGTAACCTAGAGGTTACCAGTCCCGCTAAGGTAATAACCGTTAGCTTATGCTTAGGGCTATTTAACATAACTCCGGTCTCTAACCTCTTGGGATGCGCGTTATAAGGACTAGTTATTCCATCAACTGCACCCTTACCGTACATACATATTAGGTTGTTCTTGATCTGTTCTTGTCCTGGTACCATTACGGTAACTCCCTTATGCTTCTTTATTATACACACTATACATGGTTACCTTATTAACACAGTCACCCTGCCTAGGGTTATTATTAGTAGTAGCTCCGATAACACTACCGTCATAGGACATAACCAACTGGCTACACCCTCCCAGGACCGGGACGTCTAATTCCCCAGAGACACAACCGTACCCTTCAGCGTCTATGTCGAACAGAACCGTACCAACACGTCCGTCAGCGGTAACATACCCCGCTGTTCCCCTTTTACCGTCCCCTGATACACATAAAGCTCCAGATAGACCAGTACTGTCATACCTACCGCATATGTCCTCGTAGCTCACCGTATACCTTTCATCTGTAAATTTATAAACATAGAACACGCCAGAGTCTAGCTCGTCATCAACAGAAGCAGTGGGAGCACACACTAGCACCGTATCTCCGGTGAGAGACATAGCTATAGCGCTGCCGTAGTTATCGCCAAATGTACTATGAGGAGCTTCTAGACTTATTCTTTTTATATCACCCGTCTCTTTAGTTAACCACAGGTCAACATACCCCGCATTAACTCCAGCGGTGTCGGATAAGGTACTTATAGCTAGATGGTTACCCGTATACGATAGGGCTAACGCGGAACCAAACCCGTTATGTATATCCTGGTACGGGTTGGTTATAGTCGATTTATGCACCCACCCCGCGTCAGTGCTGGCGTATATCATGACGGCTCCGTCTAAGGCTGCTGAGTTAACCGCAACAGCTAACGTCTCGCCGTCACCACTAACCATTATAGCACTACCGAAACGTCCATCGTTAGCCGGAGAACCGTTACATATAGTAGCCTCTTTAACCATCTCACCATCTTTTAGTTTATAAATATGGATTAACCCAGCTCGCTGACATCCTTCCGCCTCGGCGTTAGGAGAACTAACCACTAACACGCTCCCGGTTGAGGACAAGGATACCTGACTACCGTACCCCGTATACCAACCACCGGATTCCTCAGTTATGGTGTCACGTAGTGTCCAGTCGTTATCATCACCCTTATAATATAGACGGATTAGTCCTTGTTGACGGTTACCGTTAACAGATTCTAACGGGGAACTAGCTACTAACACACTACCGTCTAAGGATAAGTCAGTATACCTACCAAATAACCGTGTGCTACCGGGGATATCCGTCGAGGGTGTGTTAGTCTCGCCATGCCCTGTAAATTCAAGACCCTTCTCTTCTTCTGTACCTAACATATGTACTCCTTTGCATTATATCGGTTACTACAGTTTAGTAATATAAGTTTATATTTTTTATAAATACATTCACATACTAAGTAGGGCCCATATAGTGTTATCTACCAGACCGTAGATGTGTTCAGAAACGACCACATCCCCGCAGTGACTAGTGAATTCTATTATTATGTCGTCGTTGTCGAACGAGGCGTTAACTCCGGTAGCTGCCGGTGGTGTGATGTCCCTAATAGAGGTGGTCTGGCGTAGCTCCCACCCATCAGTCATAACATATATGTCTAGGCAGTCTGGTATGATAGCCGGGGTATCTTGTACCCAGCCACATATAGCAAAGTTGCCGTTATCAGAAATACCAACGATACTACCATACCTACCATGCGAGGTGGGTAAGGCGGTAGTCATAATAGCTACAGACTCATAACCTAAACCATTATATTGCAGTATAGACGCATACCCTTGGTAAGCTAACACACCCATAACCGCTATAGGTACACCCACTATTATATACTGTCCGTCCGCACTACACGCTAGGCTATCACCGTAACCCCCTAACTTATTAACTATAGGAGGAGATATCTCGTCGGTTAACGCCCATTCGTCGTTCAGATAGCGCCATACTAGGACTTTGCCGTTATTCGCATCTTTGGTATTATTAGCTCCTGTAGCGCTAGCTACAATAAAGTTATCGCGAACCACAACAGCTTTACCCAACTGATCATACTCTGTACCGATAGGGTCTATTAACACACCCTCGATGAGACCATCCCTGTACACCGCGACAACACCGCGACCAGCTGAGGATAACACTTCTTTATTAGGGTAACCAACTACACGCAGAGAGCTATTAGCGCAAACGCTTCTACGCCTAAACTTAGCAGGGTTCTCCATTATAACTTTTGACGTTAATACCTCGGGTAGTCCTAAGTCTAACATAATAAACATGAGTGTATAGCGAATACGGATAGCTTCGCGCAGGGTGACGTATGGTAGTTGGGTGCCGTAGTCCCGCCAGGTCCATTTGTGCTAACGGCGGTGCGTGTGATTAATTTAGGAAGTGTATGCATTGGTTATTCTCCATAATACAGTTAGCTTGGTTCACTAATTAGAGCCGGTATTAATAAGATCTATAGGGTAACAGCTCATGCTGTTACCCTATAGAGGTTACTTATTAAGTGGTGAGTTCCATACGACTTTACCCAATTTCTCAAAACTATGACGTATATTAGCGCTAGGAGTTACCCACTCTAGGTTACTAGGTAGGTTATTCAATCTATCACCATCTTTATGGTTAGCTTGCGACTTAGCGACATTACGAGGTCTACCCTTGTAGGTAGACAATACAATAATCTGTGCTTGAATGTGCTGCTTAGAACCATCGGGTCTAGTTAGGACATACTCTAAATAACCGTCTCGGGTTATAAAGGGTTTCATTTCTTTAAATTCACCCTTAGCGTCCTTACGGTGCACCTTACCTTCCGTACATACCCAATAACGCTTACGCTTAATAGGGTGCTTTACCTTTATCTCTTTAAACGTAACCACGACCCCTCCGTTGATATAACTATTCAATCAAGAACTATGTCTATCTGATAACCACTTGAGTGGTTATCAGATAGAGTTTAGTTATTTCTTAGTCTCAGTAAGTTCCTGTATTAATTTAATGTTTAAGTCTAAAGTTGATGACCACGCTACGTATAGATTGAACCATAAGTTATACAGTTTCTGCACATAACCGTTAGCTAAATAATATTGACGAACCATACGCTTGACGGACAAGATTCCGAACCCAGCCGAGTAGAAGACCGTAGCTAGTCCGGATCTAAGGTTTTTAACCCAGGTAGACAGCAAAGACTTAACATGTTTACCGGTAGAAAGGTCCCGTAGTTCTTTAGAGTCCTTAACCACTACTTTAGAGGTGGTTATCATATCCTTAATAGACAGCTTACCTATTTTAAGATCACGATACAAGGTGTCTGGGATCTTCATATTGTCGCTGTGGTAATCCATACCCTCATCTGCCGACTGTACGATCTGTAGCACATTAAACGCAGACCCCACTGGGGTGGTCAACATCATGAGTTTAGTGTCCTTGTACAGAATATCGTCTAAGTCTAACCTATCACATTTCTCGATAAACTTAATACTAGCTTTATGGGTGTCGATAGTGGTTTCGTTATCAACACTCTGTACCAGACTATCGTGTACGCTACTTAAACTACTCTCAATAAGCCCGTCTTTATATAGGTCAAAAAACTCAGAAAATAGTTCCTGCAATTTACCAAACTCGAAGGTGTCGTTAACGGTCGAGTACACACCTAACTTAATTAACGTATTCTTAGATAGTTTAGGGTCTTTCTTCAGTACTCTAGTTCCTGCTTTAAGTTCCGCGGTTAGCTCTTCTAATAACCTAATCTTCTTACGGTCTAAACTGAATAAGTTATCGATCTGACTGAACGCCGTGGTCCACGAATCTAAACTAACTAGGTTAGTTAACGCGTCCCACACATTATTAACTAGAGTGTCGATAATCCCACGCCTAGCCTTTGTGTAGGCTTCTACAGATAGTTGGTAACTCTCAGCGGACATCTCCATAATACCATTTAAAGTAGCCGCTAGCTCAGAATGGTCTCCTCCTAAGCGAGCAGCCTCATGAGTCACAATACCCAAGTGACTAGTGTAGATGCTCTCATTAAGAGAACCCGCTTCTATAGCTTTATCAATAGCCCCTAGACTAGACTCTATAGAGATTAAGGAGTCTAGGCACAATAGTGCGTTGTCGTGTTGGGTGTTAACTGCGTTAATTCCCGCTACTGCGTCGCCAACTGCCGCCCCGTAGTCCACAGCCTCAATACTTAGGGTTCCCGAGGAACTCTCTTCTGGGTAAGATTCTTTTAATACAGTGTTTAACATAATTTCTCCATTCAGTCTTCGTAAATAACACCTTTATTCAAAGAGGCTATAATATACTTCAATGTATCAGTCTCTGGACTGAATACAAGTTTGTTATCAGGTGATAAGTAGAACTCCTTACTATTAAGTAATCTGTCTACTTCTCGTATGCTATCATCGGTGTATAAAATGGTACAGGATACCTTCGTTATATTCAGTAAGCGCGTTACTACTTACCCGTGCCGTTAGCACTGCCCTGCTATTACAGCAGGATACTAGACTATATCATCATCTTCGTCATTACACGGAAGAGGCTACCGTTTCGATTTAAAGGCAATATGCCTACCACATGGCTCTACTCTACTCGCTTTAACTCACATAGTGAGTCATCCAATTATTACAGCATGGATGTCATTGATCCCTTACGGGACGTAGCTTTCGATAGTCGTTGAACTCATACGCTCTAACATAGTTAGATAGCTCTCGCTGTTGAAGGTACTTCGCTGCGTCGATTCCGCCCAGATGATAACGTTTTTACTAACTTCACTACGTTACGTAAGTAAGTAGTTACTATGCTCAACACCTCCATTACTGGGTTGAGTGTTACAGTCTATTTCTAGCTGTAAGTAGTAGTTATCATGTTACAGGGGTTCCCGCGATTAGGTAGCTATCATCAGCACTCTCTGCTGACGCTATGGATCTCTCCATAGGGGGACTAGATATTACATTACATGTATTAAGTACCGGTCTTTCAATAACGTACACATTCTGGAAGCTTTAACTAATGTCTTGCGATCAACGCCAACATAAGTTGCTGCTTGTCTTAAACTATTAAACTTTTTAACCTTACCAAGGTTATCCAACACTTCTATACAAGTTTCTCGACTTTTTTGTATATCGTCACTCCACTCGTATCCATCATTCTCTTTGAACGTCCATCCGCTATAACTCACACACCCATTAGCTCGTATTGACTTACCAATACTCGATTTAGGGATCTTAGTTAATTTACTTAACTCTGTGCGGGTCTCTCGAATGTGCTCTTTACCCGTTTTCATATTCATAGCCATATAGCTGGTCTTGACGTCGTATCGAACAACCTCTACCCTAGAATCTGGATAACGGTTACGAGTAATATCGATAGCAGTCTCGATACGATCAGCGGACCGTTTACCACCGAATACCTTATTAGTAAAATCCTCTAATGAAGTTAACACTATAGATGTTCTGTCGGGGTGGGTGATCGTGATAGTAACCTTCTGGTTGCGAGTCATAGTAGGTTTGCTATCTAGATAAGACCACTCTGTAAATCCTACTACAGGGAGTATCTCATATTTACCAGTACTAGTGATCCAGACCCTTCCTTTAGCTAATGGATCATTAACCGGATCTATAGCGCTACGGCCTATAGCCTCACAGGCTCTGCGTATAGATGGGTATTCAGATACTTCGTTAGTGACCATGTTCCTAACTCTAACGGCGATAGCTTGCTTAGATAACCCTTGGTCGATCTTGGCACTATTATTACCAGTAAAATCAGTCCACCTTAGGTTACTACTATTACAGTTGGTCTTATCACCGTCTATATGATCTACTATTAAGTTGTTACACCAATCAGGATTATCCACCCATGCGCTAGCTACTAATACATGAACTAGCTGGGTACCGTTACTACCGCGGATAGCCTGTGTTGGATAACCAGCGGTACCTGTCCGTCGCGCTGGTGTCACATTATACCAGTGTTGCGTAGGTAGATACTGCAGGGTACCACATTGTTTAATAGCGTACTTAGGAAATCTTGGTACCAGTCTAGCTTCGTTAGTGATGTCCGTGTAAACTGGGCGTTCGAAGTAGACCGCGGTAGGGGTGTTGTTTACATTATGGTTGTCATACTTAGGATTCTTGCGCGCGAATCTAAAATTAAAAATATGTTGCTGGTAAGGTTTTGTAAGTTCTAAGTTAAAGCGCGCTAACCAATATAACCAATCAGCGCTAACCCGTTTTCTGTGTTCGTACAGAGTAACTACATAGTGTTCTCTCTTAGAGAATAGGACGTCTTTATTAAGTCCACGTGTTTTAGAGAGTTCTCTATTTTCGTTAATCTGGAAAAGTCCGTTTGTTCCGGGAATGTTGTAATTGTTCATATTAACCTCGCTATTATGATGTATCATATAATAGACGACTTCAATAATTATTCCGCGTAGAACAGCTTGATACCTGTGATAATGCTTAGATCTCATCCCCATCATAGTCCCCACCCAGAGCTCTAAGGAAAGCATAGTGGGGGCTCAAACTGTTATAGTAGGGTTCTTTAAAGTTGGGATACTCTACTACCTCAGTTGTTTTATTATTAATAACAACACTAACAACTCTAGGGTTGTCTGTGGTCTTAATATAATACTTAGTGGGATATACCCCGCCTAAGTTAATAACGGGATACCTAGTTATTAACCCTCTATAAGTATCATAGGTGTCTATAAGCGCTATGTATAATAACTCATAATAGCTTATAGGCCGCAGGTTAGATTCTTTAAACTCCTCAGGTAGGTTATCTGTGTTAAACACGGGAGTGATAACCTTACCGTTATCGTGTAATAGTAACATATAGTTACCGTTAACCATAACTGGTTCTGCTCTTAGGTCGTCCTGACCCATAGTGGCTAACATATCATCTAGACCATCTAAGGTTAACCATGAGTCTCTTATTTTAACAGGTACATCTACTAGTTCAGTCTTCATAGACTTAGGGTTAACTAAGTAAGCTGCGTTACTATCAGGGTTGAATATCTTACTGATAAACACCATGTGTAATTTATTCATGGTTATGGGTGTGATAGCTCGAGCATACTGGAATAACCCAATAGTGGTGTGGTCTATAGTTAAGTTATTAGGAGAGTCTAGGTTAGTTACATTAGCTAACGAGGGGGTTATGACATTACGTGTTCCGTATAAGGTACCCCTAGAGCCCCACTTACCTTGGATAAACTTACGCTTACCGTCTAGTAGTCCCATAATATGGTCGTACAGGTCTAGAACTCCTTCTTGTATTCTAAACCTCACGCTGTCTATAGCGCCTATGGTTTCTTTAGAAAGAGTTATGTTATCTAGAGTATTAGCTAGCATCATAACCTTACGGTACTTATCGTTAATTTCATCTTCACTAGGAACGCCGGACTCGTCTACGGTATAATCCCTTAGTCCGGCAGGAATGACCAATAGCTCTTTTAGCATAAACTCAGGACTACTGTGATTAGCTATCATGTGTAGTTTGAACTTACGTAAGTCCGAGTCGTTGTCTAGCATCTCTATATTATCTAGAGTCTCCATGAAGAAACTATAACCAGTTCCTCCTTCACCTTCAACTGAAGGAACCAAGTCTTTTAGCTTAGGGTCGTAAACTCCGTATTTCCTACCAGCTAATACTTCTTTATAGAAGGCTCTAGTAGTGGTTAGGTGCTTATAGACTAGGGGGTGTAATACTTTAACTTTTAGATCGATATAGGAGAACCGTTCGTTACGGTCTGTAGAACCGACTGCTCCGAATATATCCGTAGAGAATAGTCCACTAACTTCGAAGTTAGTGGATGATGACTCGAATACATTTAGCTTACTAACGGGGGTCATTTTTTTAGTATGTTCTTTAGTAAGAACTAGCAAGTCTAAGTTGAATAAAGACTTTTTGAAATTAAACTCCATTACAGTACTCCGTACGATCTGATTTTGTTGAGATAAATAACATTCAAGGAAAACATTATGAGCGATAAAGACGATGGATTGGACGACATGGATCTAGGCGACGACTTTGACCTGGATGATATGGATTTTGACATGGATATGGGGATAGATCCCACTGGTGGTAGTGACGGACCTAGGTCTCCGGCTAGCGGTATTATAAGCGACACTGGGCGTAACTTTACAGACGCGTTTGTTGATGATAAGTTAGGTACTATGCTAGACGTTGGTAAGGCCGCTATACCTAAGTCACTATCTGCGGAAACTGATGTATTAGCTAACAGCTATGGTACGATAAAAGAGGAAATTACCAAACAGGGAGCTTCTCTGCGTCGAGAAGCCAAGAACTCGCTGAGTGCCTTCAAACGCTTCCTACCCGAGAATGGTGAAGGTGTAGCAAATAAAGTATTAAGTAAAGTATCTGGCTGGTTAGGCGATGACGAGACTACGTCTAGTTCGTCTGGTCCGTCACAAGCAGAACGTATCGCTTCTGAAATGAACAACATGATGGGTGTTAAGCAGGAAGCTGATATTATAGCAGCTCAGTTTAAAGAACAGCTAGAGTTCACTAGACACAAAGATGTTAAAGATATACAGATTAACGAAGCTGTTAACATAGAGCGTATACGTAAATTCTTATTCGAAGTAAGTGATACCTATTACAGAGCTAGTCTAGATGTCAATTTAAGACAACTGTATGCAGCTGAGGAACTACTAGCTGTAACTAAATCTGGTTTCGATGTGTTTAAAGCTTCATTATCAGCTATTGTTAAGAATACCGGTCTACCGGAAGCTGTTAAGATTAATACTTCAGAGCTAGCTGGTCAACAACTTAAAGCTAAGTTAATAGAAGCGGTAAGTACTTCCGCGTTTAAAGACGGTACTCCTATAGATAGGATAACCAGTAAAATAACCGGAATAGCCTCGGACTACGGTAGTAAAGCCACAGAAGCTCTAGCTGGACTATCGGCTAATATGGAAAGTGGTAGTAGTCTAGCAGAACAAGGTATTGGTGCGGGCGACATCGCCGCCATGCTTGCTGCTGATTACGTTAAGACTAAAGCCGGTAAGCTAATAGCTAACCAGATAGAGAAGTCTGAGGGTGGTAAAGATAACGTACGTAAAATAAGAAACGCTGTAGCCGACCCAATGGCGTACCTTAAGACCTTGTCTAAAGAGGACGGTATAACGTCAGGACTAGCCGGACTGTTAACCAGTATGGCTGGTAGCGAGCGTAATGGGTTCACAGTGGATAGGGAAGATCCTAACTCTGCATCCTATATAGACGTACGTACTAAAGATAGTATAAATAAAGTAATACCCCAATTACTAAGTAAGATATATGGAGAGGTCAAGACTTCTAGAGAAATACAAACTAGGTTAGTAAGTACTGATGGTAACTTAACAACATTGGGTATAGTCTCTCCAGAAGATAATGAATTAGTGTATGATTACACTAAATCTGAACTAATAACTAAAGATGGTCTAAACGACGCTTTAACTAGAGAAACTAGTCGTGGTATCAAGACGGGAGTTAGTGATAACGCTAACCGGGTAATATCCGCTATACTAGGAGATAAGGTTTCTGATTTCAACAGAGATGAGATTAAGACTATAAGAGATGCGCTTATTAAGGTAGTGTTCAGTAAGGGACATACCTCGGATGACTTGTTTACCACTAAGTCTTTCAAGGGCTTATTATCAGACTCTCCGGATGACCTAACAGGTAGGTTCGCTACAGCTTATAAAGCTTATATACGTAAGACTAAAGCCGATGGTGAGATACACACTAGCGTTAATGCCTCGATTAAGAATATCAAAACTTCTAGAACTAGGCACGAGGCCGTAGCTAGGGATCTTGTAGATCGCGGGTTAACTAACGAAGCTATAGACGCTAAGTTAATTAAACGTTTAGATAACGGTAGACTCGTTAGTGATCATGAAGGCATAACTGATGATATCGTATCCCAAGCTACTTCTTTCGAAGTAGATGTAAGTGTGCCTGAAGTAGTGACTCCCCTTAGGGACGAGTTTAAGGGTCTGACTATTAAAGAAAAGGGTGCGCTATTGCTCAGTAAGGCTAAGGGTAAGTTAAATAAAGACCTTACCAAAGAGGAAGAGGACCCTAGTAAAGAAGGATCCTACTCTGACGGTGGCTATACTAAGGATGGTAACAAATTAGAAGAAGCTGGTGTGGTCCATAGAGGAGAATATGTACTTAACCAGAATAAGTTAGATAAACTACTAGATCACGTCGATGACGGTAATGTAGCTGAACTTACTAAAGAAGTTAGTGATATCGCTAAAGATGTATCTAAACAATCTGGTAAGTATGACATATCTACGGATAAGCTAATAGCTGAATTAAGTAGGTTAGGCGGAACCACATTAGATAAGTCTAAGGAGTTAACTAATGCTTCCATAGCCGCATTTAGAGATAAAGACCTTAAACACTTTGATTTAGACGCTGACTACACTGACCGGTATAACACAGCTAAAGCTGGGGTTAAGACTATGGCTAATAATGCCACAGAGTCGGTCAAGGGTACTATAAAGGGTATGTTTAGCGATAAGGACAAGGAAACTATAGATGATATGATAGCGGGTATACGCGCTTCGGAATCTTTGGTCGATAAAACTAAGTCTTTATTTAGTAGCGAGTCTTTTAAATCTATAACCTCGGTAATATCTAATACCTTGTCCTCAGGGGTAGCTAAGATAAGTGAGTATATACCTGAAAACCTTAAAGAGTCTGGTGCAGCTAGACTAGCTGAACTCTCTAAAGCCGCTAAGGTAGCTAGTGCTTATGGTGTAGCTAAGATAAGTGAGTATATACCTGAAAACCTTAAAGAGTCTGGCGCAGCTAGCCTAGCTGCTTTACCTAAGACCGCTAAAGAAGCTAAAGAGGCTATAGCTGCTAAAGCTAAAGACTACGCTGATTCTAGCGAGACTCTGGTCGACATGGTTAAGCTCGCTAAAGACGCCGGTATCGGGAAAGTAGAAGACCTTGTAGATAAGGCTAAGGGCGCTACGGTCAGAACTACCGCCAAGCTAAGGGATAGTGTTGTTGACGATAAGGCAGGAGCTATTGGTTCTAGACTGTTATCTAACGGTAAAGATACTAAAGAATATAAACAGTTAGA
>JAUZQU010000027.1 GCA_030950835.1 Mariprofundaceae bacterium
AGAACCGATGTTAAGCTGGTGGGACTACCGCATGAGTGCTTTTCGCCGCAAATGGGGCATTCGCATTGATCATCTCTTGGTAAGACAGCCAATTCAACTGCAAGATGGCGGCATACACAGCGAAGAACGCGCTAAAGAACGCCCTTCAGACCATGCCCCAGCTTGGTTGGATATCAAATGAACTAACGTCCCTTCATTTAAGATCTAAATACACCCTCGTTACTTATGCAACGACAATGAACCTATCCTCTTCATCTCGTGTATAATTCAATTTGCTTCATCTCCAAATCTGTCATCTTTAGCTCCTATACACTGGTATGTAATATTAAGTATATGATGCACAAAACACTTTTTAAATATCATTTGCTCTGTAACGTCGCAAAGCGTGAAGAAAAGTACAACCCATGTCAGGAACCCTTCCCCTGCTGATTTGCACCGTAGCGTGCTTGGCAAAAAAGGGGTTAGCGAAAAACGTTTTCGCCCCATTTTGACAGGCTAAGCGAAGGGAACAGCAAATCATTTGGGCAGTTTCTTTGCTTCGTTTCTTTGATGGCAAAGAAATGATGGGAGAACTTACCCTTTCTTTTAAGGGCTCTGACCCGAATGGCACTAAGTTAAGGGCACAAAAGGGGTCTGGTCTATCATTGTATTAAGTTATAAAAACTGTACGCCTAGCTCATGGTTACATCGTGAAAGGGGAAGCAAATGGATGATACAACGATAGACCAGACCCCTTTTTTTAAGGTAAAGCAATTAAATAGTATACTGTCCCCGATAAAAGGCATTGCCTAAATCATGCAGGTTTTTCTCTGTCATATGTTGATGTAATTGCGCACACCACACCACTGCCTGACTGTTTGTAAGCTACCCTTGACAAAGAGTGCTTTAAGAAACATTGTTTACCATGTTATTAAGGGGGTTATTATGAATATGGTTACTGCAAATGATTTGAAGTTGCGTGGTGTTTCATCTTTGGAAGAAGGATTAGAGAACCAGCATGAAGCTATGATTACAGTGCGCGGGAGAGTGCAGTATGTGGTCATGAGGGTTGAACAATATTACCACCTTCGTGAAACAGAGCTTGAAGCGGCGCTGTTGGAAGCACGCAATGATTTGATACAAGGGAATAGCACTACAGAAAGTGCAGAAGCTCATGTTGAGCGCGTGTTTTCCTAGTGGGATTTAAGCTTACCTTTACCGAAAGTTATATCAAACGGGCGATAAAGTTTGCAAAAAAGCATCCTGAGTTAAAGCAGCAATACCTTAAAACATTACAACTTTTAGAGCTTAATCCTCATCATCCATCGCTTCGCTTACATAAGCTACAGGGTAAGTTAGATATGTTGCACTCGATATCCATTAACCTGAGTTACCGCATTACCATTGAGATGTTGATTGAGGATGAAGAAGTGACACTGATTAATGTTGGTACGCATGATGAAGTTTATCGTTAGCTTGATAGTTCTCGGTTGGAGGAGTCAAGAAATGAGGGTGACAGTAATCTAAAGGGTAGCGCCCCCTTTAAAAAGTGTGGACGTTGGCGGTACCTGAATAAAGTTTAAACAAGGGGTGGTAAAATATTAGTTGCCTATTTCCCCCCCCCAGCAATAATGCAGCCATAAAATGAAGGATGGAGGTATGATGTTACAACGATCTAAAGTGCTGGTGTTGATATTATTGACACTGATGATGGCAGCATGTGCAACTAGCTACGATACTGTCAGTTCTACGCAAGGTGGTTATGGCTTTTATGTTCAGGAAATGAGCCCTAAGGTTTGGAAAATTTCTTTTAAAGGTAATGATGCCAACAGCTTAGACCAAACGAAAGAATACACTCTGCGCAAAGCAGCAGAAATCACATTGCAAGAAAAATGCCGTTTTTTCACGGTCTCATCCAGCAGTAGCGCGAAAGACAGCTCTGTGAATATGTTTGCTTTTGTTGTCTCGGGAGACGTTGATGTGAAACAAAGTGTTGAAACCATCACAATGGTTCATCTGTTTAAAGAAAAGCCGAAAAATAAAGATGAAGTGTTTGATGCGCAGTTTTTGGTTGCTAAGTATGCTGCAAAGCCTTAACTGTTAGCTGTACGACTTTTCAAGGGTAGGTAACTGATGTTACCTACCCTTTTTTATGTTGAACATGGTTGTAAAATCAATAAAAGTGGTATCAAACATGCTTGTATGAAGACTTAGGCTTTTGTAAACCTGTTTGGGTTTGCAGCGAGGAGGGTCAGATGCGGCATTATGATGTGGTGGTAGTGGGCTCTGGTCCTGCGGGGCAAAGGGCGGCGATTCAGGCGGCAAAATATGGTAAAAGCGTGGCTTTGGTGGAGCGAAAGGCACGTATGGGTGGAGCAGGATTACAAACGGGCACTATTCCTAGCAAAGCTTTGCGTGAGATTGCTTTTAGCACCACCATGGGCGCGACCCACGGTATGCGTAGCGCCCACCCTACGTTAACACGGCAACATAATTTCCTCAGTGAAGCGATTCAGAAAAAAAATGTGATTATTGATAAACAAGAGTCGGTGATTTTGAATCAATTATTGCGTAATGGTGTGTCCATTATACCCGGCGAAGCCAGCTTTGCCGATGCGCATACCCTCAACATCAAAAAAATACATGGCGAACAGTATGCTTTGGTTGCGGACATCATTATTCTTGCTACAGGTGCGCGTCCACGCCGCCCTGATGATGTACCCTTTGATAAAAAACGGGTACTGGATTCGACTTCGATTTTACATATGCAACATTTACCCAAAACCCTGACTATTGCGGGTGGGGGAGTGATAGCGTGTGAATTTGCGACGATTTATGCCTCTTTGGGGGTAGAAGTGACGATTGTGGATAGTCATCCCCAGATTCTAGGCTTTTTATGCCCTGATATTGCGGCACATTTGCAAGGTGCGATGTTGAATATGGGTATTCGTTTTTATATGCAACAAAAAATTGTGGGGATTCGGCAACATGAGGCACAGGTGAGCATGGAAACCCAAGAACTCACGATTGATAGTGATTGTTTGTTGTATGCTTTGGGGCGTGTGCCAAATACGGATGGCTTGAACTTACAAGCTTTGAATTTGGCTTGCTCCAAACGGGGTTGGGTGGAGGTGAATCAGCATTTTCAGACCAATATTCCACACATTTATGCCGTGGGAGACTTGGTTGGCCCACCAGCTTTGGCAGCTACAGGCATGGAACAAGGGCGTATTGCGGCGATTCATGCTTGTGATAAGCAGCCGAATATCCAAGCGAAGTTATTACCCATGGCGATTTACACCATTCCTGAAGTGGCATGGGTAGGCAAAACAAGTGTACAACTGGATGAAGAGGGCTGTGATTATGTCACAGGGCGTGGTTTGTATGCGGAAACGGCGCGTGGACAGATTATTGGTGATCATGATGGTTTATTGAAGTTGTTGGTGGATAAAAAGACACGCAAGGTGTTGGGTGTACATATCGTGGGTGAGTTGGCTAGTGAGTTGGTACATTTAGGACAAATGGTGATGAATTTGGATGGGAATGTCGATGATTTGGCATTACATGTGTTTAATTATCCCACGCTTGCTGAATGTTATAAAACAGCAGCCCTAGACTGCACCAACCAGTTGAATCATATGTATTTAACCAATATAAAAAAGAACCTTGAGGGCGCGGCTGCTTATGTGTGAAGAGGTATTGATGCCTACGCTGAAGCGTGGGCTTGGTGGCTTAGGAGGTTGTGATGGCACAAGTGGCTAGAAGTTTTTATGTGACATTGTTGATGGTGGGCATGGTTGCGCTTTTGTCTACGGTGTACTCCATGTATTTAGGTCGGATGATGGTCACCACCCATACACCACTCATCAGTGCAACGCATCAAATCAAATATGAACTGGCTATTTCGCACCTTGAATTAGAAGAGCGTTTAGCAGGAGACATGTCTGTCAGCGTGGAGTCGATTCGCCAACATTTAGATCAAGCAGAATGGTATGCAATGGTGATGTTGGAGGGTGGACAAAATGAAGAGGGTGAGTTTCGGGCGTTAGAAGACAAAACATTGCGGCAGACTATTTACAGGTTGTTACAAAATACCAGTAACTTTGAAGGTCAAATGTTGCAACGTTTAAGCATGACAGGAGAAAAGGCGGGAACTGATGCAGACAGTCACTTTGATGCGGTATTTGAAGTGCTTTTGGCAGAT
>JAUZQU010000028.1 GCA_030950835.1 Mariprofundaceae bacterium
TTTCCCTGTGGTGAATCAAATTTATGCTGACTGGTTGGGCGAACATCGTCCAGCACGTTCCACTGTCGCTGTGGCAGGTTTACCTTTAGCGGCGAAAGTCGAGATGGACTGTGTAGTTGCAGTAGGTTAGGCAATAAATCATGATAGAAAGTACACCAACAGCAGCATTTATTATCACAGTATTGATTGCTGTGGGTGCGCAATTGATTGCGGCACGATTCAAATTCCCCCCCATTATTATTTGGTTGATAGCGGGTATGTTGCTGGGTAACTATGGCTTGCACTTTATCCATGCCGAGTTGTTAGAAGGAGCACTACACACCCTTGTAGAACTTGGTTTGGCAGTCATTTTATTTGAAGGTGGCTTGAATCTCAATCTTAAAACATTGCGTGAACATGGTTGGACAGTAGGGCGTTTGGTGCTGGTTGCACCCTTGATGACCATGATGATTGGTGGAGCAGCAGTACACTATTTGATTGGCATGGATTGGGCGATTTCTTTGCTGTTTGGGGCGTTGGTAGCAGTTGGCGGGCCTACCGTGATTCTACCCATTGTGCGCCAAGTGCGTTTGGACAGGGAAGTAAGCCACATTTTAAGCAGTGAAGCGATGTTGGTGGATGCTGTGGGTGCGATTTTAGCCATTGTGATGTTGCAGATTGTGTTGACCCCAGAGCTGGATACATGGTTAAGCTTTCAAGATATTATGGTGAAGTTTGCGGTGGGTACATGCATTGGTGTGCTTGGTGGTTGGTTGTTGGGTCTGGCATTAAAACATAATATTGCTGAAGGTTTAGAGCTGCGTGTGGTCTTAAGCTTGGCAGCAGCTTGGGGTATATTCTTACTGGCAAATGAATTGAGTTCACAAGCTGGTTTGATGGCAGTATTGGTAGCTGGCGTAGTGTTGCAACGTATGAGCATTCCTGATTTGCAAAGTTTGAAACACTTTAAAGGCAGTTTGTCCATGTTGCTGATTTCAGTGTTGTTTGTGCTTTTGGCAGCCAACTTAAACTTACATGTGATGGAAATGTGGTTGTGGCAAGGTGTGCTTATTTTTATCGTGCTGGCATTATTTGTTCGCCCTTTAGCAGTATGGTGTTCATCCATTGGTGGCACATTAAACATGCGGCAAGTTGCTTTTTTAGGCTTGATGGCACCACGCGGGGTGGTGGCAGCAGGTGTCACCTCATTATTTTCATTGGTTTTACTTCAAGCAGGGCATCCACATGCCGAGACGTTGCTAGCATTGGTGTATATCATCATCATTGTATCGGTATTTGTGTATAGTTTGTTGGCAAAACCTTTAAGCCGCTGGTTGGATGTAGCAGGTGGTAGTGATCGTTCGGTCTTGATTGTGGGTGGTGGTCAAGTGGGTGCGGAACTGGGGCGTTTATTAAGCGAAGATAGGGAAGTACGCTTTTTGGACTTGAATGGGCAAGTTGTGCGCAACTTAAAACGCGCGGGATTTGAGGCTGTGCAGGGTAACGGTCTGGACCCTTTATATATGGAAGTGATTCACGCTGAAGAAATTGATACCATTATCGTGATGACGGGTTCTTCAGATCACAACTTGCATATTGCACGTTTGGCGCAAGAACAATTTCATATTCGGGAGACTTATGTAGCTCTCGAAGAAGATGAAGAGAAAAAATACACAAAACTTATTCACCAGTTACAAGCACGTCGCCTGTTTGCCAAGCCGTATACCTTTAGTTATTGGCATGACCAAGCTGTGCGTAAACGTTTGGTTTTTGAGCATCAAAAGGTTGAGGCTGACTCGCCTTTGGTCGGTTTAGAAATGCAGATGTTAAGAATCCCGCATGGTGTGCAGCCGTTGGCGGTGGTGCGCGCAGGTAAATCTTGGGTGATGCATGATACGCTGGTGCTCGAAGAAGATGATGAAGTCTATTTCCTCTTACGCCCTGAACGTATGCAAGAAGGTCAGGCACTATTGCAGCCGCCATCTAACTAAAACACTGGATGGATATTGTAAAACGAACCCGTTTTGCACCTTCGCCCACGGGTTACTTACACACGGGCAATGCTTATTCTGCTTTATGGTGTGCGCAGTGGGCAAAAAAACACCATGCTGAGCTAGTCTTACGCATAGAAGATATTGATTTTAACCGCTGTCGCCCTGAGTTTGCAACTCAAATTCTGGATGATTTGGCTTGGTTAGGTATTTCATTTGAGGGTGAAGTGGTTTATCAACAACAACGGCTTCATTTTTATCAACAAGCCTTGGATAAATTGATGCAGTTGGATGTGCTTTACCCTTGTTTTTGTAGCAGAAAAAAAATCCGAGAGGCACATGAACAGGGGGCATCGAACAGCAAATTGAAGTTGGACCATTACCCCTATACATGTCGCCACCTTACTTTAACACAGCGGGAAAAGATGGGAGACACACCTTTTTCTTGGCGTTTAAATCAAGATAAAGTGGTTAGCCTGCTTGGACAAACCCTGTTTTGGACGAACTCGGATGGTCAAAAGTCTATGTTTGATATCACAAGCTTAGGCGATGTGGTGATAGGCAGAAAAGATATTACATTCAGTTATCATTTGTCTGTGGTTGTCGATGATTTCCTACAGGGCATCACCCATATCATTCGCGGCGAAGATTTGCTGGAAAGCACCGCCATACACATCATTTTACAGCGACTTTTAGCTTACTCCCACCCAGTATACCAACACCACCCTTTGCTCACTGATGAAACAGGGCAACGCTTAGCAAAAAGTAAACAGTCTATATCGCTAAAAGCATTGCGCGAATCAGGCATCGCAGCAGCAGATATTTTTAGTCAGTAATGTTGTTTTTTCGTGCATATATGGGCAGGTAGGTAGCAGAAAATTGAGCACTTGTTGCGCAGGTAACGCTCCAGTATGAGGGCAATGGGAGTTTTTATGATGGTAAGCCCAAGTGTATATGTTGAAGTGTACAGTTGAAGAAGTATCACTACTATAAAGATAAGGTTGTAACGGTTGATAATTTCATCAAATATAGTGCAACACAGAGCATGATGTCGGGCAAGAAATACAAGGTGCACTGCCATCATGCTTCGGCGCAAGATTGTGCGAATGGGTTGTAAGATGAACGTCATCGCTTTCGTCAAAGTCAAAGCGAGAAAGCGTATATGGAGTATATATGGGAGAGGGGATCTTCGCTATCATCTCTGCTTGATTTGATTGTTGGTTTTTAGTTTCAAGGTGTCTGATGAAGCTTAAAGTTATATATTTTTAGTGTTGATGTATTTAGTTTATTTTCATGTGAACCTGTT
>JAUZQU010000029.1 GCA_030950835.1 Mariprofundaceae bacterium
TGATTATAAAACAGGTGACCATCAAAGTGGTCAGGTGGATGATTTTCTTGATGCAGAGTTAATACGTTATAGCCAAGAAACACCACAATTACCCAACTATGTGAAAGCCTTGCAGGCGCTAGAGCCTCAAAGAACCATCAAAGCCGCCCTTTATTTCCCTATGTTGGATGGATGGCGCGTTTGGGATGGTAATCAGCCTGAGAAATAACAGCATAAAAAAGGCTTGCTCATCGTTGGATGGGCAAGCCTTTTACTATGCTTGTTGCAGTGTCTAAACTTAGCTTAAAGTAGCCTGCAAGATGTAGTAGAAGATGACTGCCAGCGTTGCGCCAGCAGGTAACGTCACTACCCAAGACATAAAGATAGTTTGAATAACGCCCACATTCAAAGCACCAATACCACGCGCTAAACCTACGCCCAAGATGCCACCAACCAAGGTGTGTGTAGTTGAAATCGGAAGACCAATAGCAGAGGCGAATACGATGGTGATCGCAGCACCCAAAGTCGCAGCAAAACCACGGCTTGGCGTAAGCTCGGTAATACCTGAACCCACGGTGGCAATTACTTTATGCCCGTAAGTAACCAGACCAAGAATAATACCAACGCCACCAAGCAATAAAATCCATACTGGTGTTGCTGAAGCCGCCACAATTTCACCCGTACTTTGCACCAAACCTACAATGGCAGCCACAGGGCCAATCGCATTGGCGACATCGTTTGAACCATGGGCAAAAGCAATGGCAATCGCCGTGAAAATCATCAATACACCAAAAATCTTTTCCATATTGTTGAACTGGAACTTTTTATCTGCTGTAGGGTCAAATTTTAAGCGGCGAATCATCCATGTGCCCAAAGCCATCACAAATAAACCAATCCCTGCAGCAATCAATGCCGACTCATCCAAAGCCATGTCTACACCTACATGTTTTAAACCCTTCACCATGGTGACCATGGTAATGATAAAACCAACGATAAAGATATAGATAGGCACGTATTTCTTAGCGCGATCTAGTGGGTTATCGGTGTTGATAATAAGCTTTTGAATGCTTCTAAACAGGAAGAAAGCAATCGTGCCTGCCAATAATGGTGACGTCACCCAACTCATGGCAATCGTACCCACTTTGCTCCACTGCACCGCTTCCATACCAATACATACCGCACCAAAACCAACAATCGCACCCACAATCGAATGTGTAGTCGAAACTGGCCAGCCTTTACTGGTTGCAATCAATAACCAACAACCAGCCGCCAATAAAGATGCCAACATACCATGCACCAGCAGTTCTGGTGTGTCTTCCAGAGATGATATATCAAGAATACCTTTACGAATGGTATTCGTCACCTCACCACCAGCTAAAACAGCGCCCGTAAACTCAAATACCGCAGCAATAATCACTGCTTGTTTAAATGTCAGCGCACCTGAGCCTACCGATGTTCCCATGGCATTGGCAACATCGTTCGCACCAATACCCCAAGCCATGAACAATCCAAAAGCAATAGCAAGGCTGATATAAATATGTGCATTTGCAACAATTAATGGTTCCATAATGCCCCCCTTAACGCGCTAACAACAGTTGTAAGCGTGAGCCTACACGTTGTGAAATATCAGCCAACTCACCTGTCCAATCAATCATGCGATATAAAAACATCATATCAATTGGTGGGTATTCTTTTTCAATGGCAAATAAAGCATGGCGAACCTGCATTTCGAACTTATCCGATTCATGTTCAATCTTATTCAGCTCTTCAATCATGCTGTGAACAAGCTTCACTTCGCCACCCCGAAAACCTGTTTCCACCAGCTCATCCAACTCATTCACAGCTTTTTTAGCTTGTTCTGCCGCCTCAATAGAGCATTCGACAAAGGCGATGAACAAGGTTGAAATAGATTCAGGCATTTGCATTTTTCTGCCCAACATTACACCTGCAATATCTTTTGCCATATTGGCAATTTTATCTTGCTGCGTCACAATATTGAGAATTTCTTCTCTTGGCATAGGCATGAACAAACTATTGGGCAAGTTCATACGCAAATTATGTTTTAAGGTGTCGGCATCATTTTCAAGCTTGGATATTTCACCTTGAATCTGTGTTGCAGCCTCAAAGTCTTGTTCAGCCAATGCCCGAAAAAAAGAAGGTAACTTGCTGGTACACTCACAGACTTTTTCCATATGTTGTTGCAATGGTCGAACAGGTGAACCTGCAAACAGACTTGTGATAGCACTTCTCTTAACCATAAACGCCTCCCTTTTAAAAAAAGTGACGTTAAGGGATTTTTAAACAAAGGTCACTGATTTAATCTTCACCTGCAAGCAAACGTGCTGCAGCTTCATGATCCACATGACGAATATCATGCCCTCGCTCCATATAAATGACCATTTCTGCAATGTTTGTGGCATGAGCAGCAATACGCTCCAAATTTTTTGCAACATTAGATAAAATAATCGAACTGGTAATTTCGCGAGGGTCTTCCATCATATAGGTCAGCATTTCTCGATACATACGCTTGTATAAAACATCAATACCAGCATCTTTTTCGATTACGATCATAGCAAGATCAGTATCACCGCGAGAGAAGGCATCTAAAGCACGGTTGACTTGACGCACCACTTTCTCTCCCATGACATCAAGCGTGGAAAAGTTGCGCGGTGGATGATCTAGAGTGCGCAACATACCCTTAGAAATACCAGCTGCGAGATCACCCATACGTTCCAAATCAGTGACCAACTTAATAATGCCCATAATAAAACGCAAATCACCAGCTGCAGGTTGTCTGCGCACCAAAATGGAACGGGTCATTTCATCACATTGAACCTCTAAAGCATTGATAACCTTGTCGCGTTCCACAGTTTTAACCGCCAAGGCTTCATCTTGCTCAAGCATGGATTTGACAGCGTTTTCAATCGCGCGTTCAACCAAGCCCCCCATAGATAAAATATGCCCTTTGAGCTCATTTAATTCTTCATCAAACCGTTTCATGGTGTGTAGTGACATTGTATTTTCCTCTTAACCGAAACGGCCAGTGATATAGTCTTCTGTTTGTTTTTGCTGTGGTTGGGTAAACAGCGCCCCTGTTTTACCAAATTCAATCAAGTTGCCCATGTAGAAAAAAGCGGTGTTGTCAGAGACACGCGCTGCTTGCTGCATGCTGTGGGTCACAATAATGATGGTGAACTCATTTTTTAATTCATCCATCAACTCTTCAATCTTGGCAGAAGCAATAGGGTCTAGGGCGGAGCAAGGCTCATCCATCAAAATGACTTCGGGTTTGACGGCAATGGTTCTGGCGATGCAAAGGCGTTGTTGTTGACCACCAGAAAGTGCTGTGCCTGGTTGATGAAGTTTTTCTTTCACTTCATTCCACAACGATGCTTTTTTCAAGGAAGTCTCCACCAATTCATCCATGTCATCACCTTTGCGCGCCAACCCATGAATGCGCGGTGCATAGGCAACATTTTCATAAATACTCTTGGGGAATGGGTTGGGCTTTTGAAAGACCATGCCAACATGGGTTCGCAGCTGCACCACATCAATGGCTGGGGCATAAATATCCTCACCATCAAGAAGTATCTCGCCTTCAATGCGGCAGGAAGGAATATGATCATTCATGCGATTCATGCAGCGCAACAAGGTGGATTTTCCGCAGCCTGATGGGCCAATAAATGATGTTATTTTTTTGTCAGCAATGTCCAAATCAATGCCATGCAAAGCTTCATCTTCACCATACCATAGCTTTAAGTTACTAATATTAATCTTTGATTTGCTCATGCTACCACCTTACTTCAAAACGTTTGCGTAACCAGACTGCGAAACTATTCATGGATAATAAAATACTCAGCAAGACCAAGATGGCAGCTGCTGTTCTCTCTTCATAAGCGCGAATGGATTCTCCTGCCCAAGTGAAAATTTGTGCAGGTAATACGGTTGCTGCTTCGGTAAAGCCTGTTGGCGTATCGGGAATATATGCCATCATACCTACGATCAATAGTGGCGCAGTTTCACCCATAGCTTGGGCAAGACCAATGATAGAACCCGTTAAAATGCCAGGGAACGCCAAGGGTAAGACATGATGCCAAACAGTCTGCCAGCGTGAAGCACCTAAACCATAAGCCGCTTCTCGAATCGTATGTGGCACGGCGCGCAACGCGGCTCGGGTGGTGATGATGACGATGGGTAAGGTCATCAAAGCAAGAGTAAGCCCGCCAGCAATAGCTGAGGAGCGAGGCACACCGAAGAAGTTAATGAAAATGGCTAAGCCCAATAAACCAAACAAGATGGAAGGAATAGCGGCGAGATTATTGATGTTGACCTCAATCACCTGCGTTATGCGATTATCAGGAGCAAATTCTTCTAAATATACAGCCGTCATCACACCGATAGGCAAGGCAACAAACATGGTGACCAGCAAGACCAAGATTGAGCCTACAAGAGCGGATTTAATACCTGCCAATTCGGGCATTTTTGAGTCGCCATTGGTGAAGAAGTTGACATTAAAGGCTAATTTTACTTTACCTTCGCTTTGGAGTTGGTCAATTTGCTTTTTGTATTTGCTTTTGAGACGGTTGGGTTTGCCTTTCATGTATTGATCCACATCACCCGTTGCCGTGACCCATTGCATTTTACTTGTGCCCACAATCTCAGGGTGATCTTCCATATACAACGGCAAGGTACGCAGCCAACCACGGCTGACAATTTTACGGTACGATTTATCGACAGCCTTTTTGTAGCTTTTTTGGCTGGCTTCATTGTAATGCACTTCAACCAAGATTTCGGTTTGCGACAATGCAGAGAAACCTTGTGAAATCATGGTGTAAAAGAAAAATATAAGAAACGATGCAGCCAAGGTCAAGGCAGCAATAGCAGATGCCTTAAATAGCTTTTCAAAACGGTAACGTCGGTTGAGGCGTTGTTGAGAAGCTTGATTATTCATACTGACTCCTGAAACGACGCGTAACATAAATGGACAAAATATTGAGCATCAATGTGATAACCAGCAAGACCATGCCTAGCCCAAATGCAGACAGCGTTTCAGGCGAATCAAAGGCTTGGTCACCCGTTAAAGCATCAACAATGCGTACGGTGACGGTGGTCATGCCTTCCAATGGGTTCCAAGTGAGGTTGGGGCGTAAACCTGCTGCCATGACTACAATCATGGTCTCGCCAAGGGCGCGTGAAATGCCCAATAAACAAGCTGCCATGATACCAGGAAGGGCAGCAGGCAAGACGATTTGGATAATGGTTTCTGCGGGTGTCGTGCCCAGTGCTAAAGATGCATCGCGTAAGCTGCGCGGCACAGCGCGAATCACATCATCGGAAAGCGATGAAATGAAAGGGATAATCATAATGCCCATCACAATGCCAGGTGTTAAAGCATTGGTGAAGTCTGCATGTAAACCTACGCTGTCCGCAAATTTGACCACCAAAGGGCTGACAGTAATCGCAGCAAAGAAACCATACACCACCGTAGGAATACCTGCTAAGATTTCTAAGGCAGGTTTGGCGGTGTTACGCACGCGCTCGCTGGCATATTCTGACATATATACGGCAGACAAAACGCCTACAGGCACGGCAACCAACATGGCAATGATGGTAATCATAAAGGTGCCGGCAAAAATAGGGATGGAGCCAAACATGCCAGAAGTGTTGCCTTCTGTAGCATCATCTGGTGCCCAGTGCGTGCCAGTGAGGAACTCCCACAGGCTTACAATTTCAAAGAATTGAATGGCTTCAAAAACAATGGCCATGACAATGCCAATGGTGGTTAAAATCGACACACCTGCTGCGGCAACCAAAGAGAAGCGCACTGCACCTTCCACACTTTGGCGAGCGCGAAGGCTTGGTTTGAGTTGGCGTAAACCGTGCCAAAGACCTGCTATGCTAAGGAAAAGTGTAGCTGGCAAGAGGAAAGAAGTGTTTGCAGTGTAAAGGTGGAGTAAATCAAGCGCACTGGCGAAGAAAAAGAGGGTAAATGCTGGTCCAAAGCACCAAAGAGCGGCAAACCAAGCATAATAGAGAGGTAGAGAGTGCCAACGGGCCGTTAATCCACTTTTGACAACGTGCTGATAAACAGCAATACCAACAACCGCTGCCAACAATAACAAAGCAGCGGCACTGTTGAAGATAAAATCAAATATGTTCAAAATAAATGCCTATGCTCCCATGCGTTTCCAAGTAAATATTCATGAAAAAAGTGCCACCTGAAATTGATCAGGTGGCACTTTGACTCAAGATTTATAATGGAAGACTTAATGACTTTTCAAGTCTGCTGCAGTGATATTTTTATGTTTAGCCACATTGCGGCGCACTTGTTCACGGTCTGATTCAGGCAAAGCAATCAAACCAATTTCAGTAAGGTTACCCTCTTCACCAATCATTTCATCGTCCAAGAACAGGTCAACAAAAGCCTGCATACCACGAACTCTTTTCAAATGATCATTCTTGATATAGAAAAACAATGAACGCGACACAGGGTATTTACCTGAAGAAATCGCAGCAGGTTGCGGTTGAACTCCTTCAATGCTGGCTGCAGATAGACGGTCAGAGTTTTCTTCTAGGAAGGAATAACCAAAAATACCAAATGCATTTTTATCTTTGATTAACTTTTGTACGATCAAGTTATCATTTTCGCCAGAAGGAACATAGATGCCATCAGTGCGGATAGTTTTGTATTTTTTATACTTCTTATTTTTCTTTTTGTCTGCTTTATACAACTTGGTATAGACAGGCATGTGCTTGGTCAAATGCTTCATGACCAAATCTTGAAAAGCATCGCGCGTTCCAGAAGATGTTGGTGGGCCATAAAAGGTAATCGGACGATTGGGCAATGATGCATCAATTTGATGCCAGTTGGTGTATGGGTTTGGAATCAATGCAGTGCCTGCTTTGTTAG
>JAUZQU010000003.1 GCA_030950835.1 Mariprofundaceae bacterium
AAGAAGTGAAAAAGGGTGGTGGTGCAGGATATGCTGTTGCAGGGGCTGCGTTAGGAGCTTTGTTGACTGCCGCCTTTATGATGGATGATAAAGATAAGAAGAAATAGGGGTAGGTGTCAGGTTAGCTTGAGCTGTTTGTTGCTAGGCTTTGCAGTAGTTTTTGATGAATACCATCAAAGCTACCGTTGGATAAAATGAGGATCACATCGCCTGCTTGGGCATGTTGGCTGAGGTGTTGGATGATTTGGGGTACATCGTTTAGGACTTGGGCTTGAACATGTTGCTGCTGCAATACTTGGCAGACTTTTGCTACATCCAATAAGTCATGTTTTTCCATATTACGCGTTGCAGGAGGGGTGAAGATGACTTGATCTGCACTTTGTAGTGATATCGGCAATCTATCTTGATGAATATTGCTGCGCATGGTGTTGGAGCGTGGCTCTAAGACTACCCATAAGCTGCCTTTGCCTGCATGATTTTGCTGCATATGACTTTTCATTTTGGCTTGCATGGATGAAACAATGCCAGCAATAGCTGTGGGGTGGTGGGCGAAATCATCGTAAATGGTGATGCCATTTGCCTCGCCGACTTTAGTCATACGACGGCGCACACCTTGGAAGCTGGTCAAGGCATATTGTATCGTATCCTTGCTCACGCCCATCGCAGTGGCAGCAGCGGCAACGGCGCAAGCATTGCTAACATGATGTTTGCCAATGCTGTCCCAGGTGACTTCGATGCAGCTTTTGCCATCTTGTAATAAACGAAAATGCGACCCATCTTCTTGCAAAGCTTGCCATTGCCAATCAGCTTGATTGTCGCTGTTGTATGCAGCAAAGGTGGTGACGGGTGTCCAGCAGCCACGGCGGATAACATCCATGATATTGCTATCATCGGCATTGGCAATGATGTTGCCAGACTGCGGGATGGTGCGCAATAAATGCGCGAATTGGGTTTTGATGGCAGCTAAATCTTCAAAAATATCGGCGTGGTCGAATTCTAAGTTGTTCAGAACTAAGGTTTTGGCATGGTAATGGATGAATTTGGAACGTTTATCGAAAAAAGCGGTGTCATATTCATCACCTTCAAGCACAAATGGGCTGTGGGCAGCACTTTTGCCTAATCGTGCCCCTTCGCCGAAGTTTTCAGGGATGCCACCAATCATAAAACCAGGTTGTTGGTTGGCAGCTTCCAATACCCAAGCCAACAAGGAAGCCGAAGATGTTTTGCCATGTGTGCCTGTAACAACAGCGGCATGGCGCGTGGGCAAGATATATTGACCAATAAATGCAGGGCCAGACATGAAGGGTAAATCGTGGTCAAGTATATATTCGACTTCTACATTACCACGGCTCATAGCATTACCAATCAAACATAAATCAGGGGCAGGTTGTAGGTTGTCGATGGAGAAAGTCGCAATATCTACACCCATAGCGGCTAAATAATCAGACATAGGCGGGTAAACTTGGGCATCTGAGCCTGTAATACGCCAACCTTGGGCTTGGGCGAGGGCGGTAATTGCTGCCATCGCCGTACCACAAACGCCGAGAACGTGCAGGTGTTTTGTGCTCATGTCTTGCTCCGTGTGGCGCGTTGTAGTTGCCAAATTCCGCTGAAACCCAACAAGGCAAAACCAGCACAAGTGAGAAATGCTTGGGCATAACCATAGTGTTGTACGATATAGGCACATAATAAAATGCCTAAAGTGCTACCCAAACCAAAACCAATGGCACTATACCAACCTTGGGCAGAGGTTTGACGGGATTGCCCTGCAAAGTTGCGTACCCAAGCGACAGCGGCGATGTGAAAGGCGGCAAAGCTGGCGGCGTGTAATAATTGTAAAAGGATGATGGCAAACATGGAAGTGGTCAAGGCTAAACCCAACCAACGCAAGGCTGCCAACAATAAACACAAACCAAGCAACCATACCGGTGAAACCTGTTGAATGGGTTTGCTCCAATACCACATCAAGATGATTTCAGCCAATACACCCAACATCCAAAATAAACCAATTTCACTGCCTGAATAACCTGCATCAAGCATATATAAGCTGAAAAAACCGTAATATGCACCGTGCGAAGCTTGCATACAGAAACCTGTGAATAATAACCACTTTAAGGCTTGTGGGTTGCGCTTACTTGGCTGCTGCTGGCTGGGATGGTGCTTTAAATCATTGAGATTAGGAAAACCTATAGCAGCAAAAGTGGCGACGCATAATAAAGCGCATAATATCCAGGGAAAATGCGTGATGTTTTCACCCACCATATACCAACCACCCAGCAAGGATGCCAGCACAAAACCTAATGAACCCCATACCCGTAAACGTCCATAATGAATCATAGATACTTCGGCCACAATCAGCGATACACCATCGGTAAGTGGTAAAATAGATGCCCATAATAAACCAAAAAGAAAGACGCTGAGCATCATCCAAGTCAGGCTGAGGTTGAGTAGTAAGGCAGCAGCAGCGATGGTGGATAAACAAGCGGTTAACCACAAAAAACGACGGGTATTGAGTTGATATCGTTCGATGAGTAGCCCAGCTAGAGGCGGGGAAAATATTTTGGCAGCAGCTAAAATAGCGACTAAAATGCCAACCCAAAGCTCATTTAGCCCCAAATGTTTTAAATAAACAGGAAAATAAGGCAAAAGTAGCCCCATGGAGGCAAAGTAAGCGGCATAAAACAGGCGAATGCTGTGTAAAGAGTTGGTGGAAATCACAACGCAATTATCGTCAATGCCTGTGCAACTTGCAAAGTTTTTGTCATCTATGGAACATGGGTGGTAGTGTTGCTTGGGCGATGAGAGGTAGCAGAGATGACGATTCAGATTTGCCATGGGCAGAATTGTGCAGATAGTGGCGGTAAAAGCTTGGCAAAAGATTTGGCTGAGCGTGGTTTACTGTTTGAGAAAACGGCTTGCCGTAGTTTATGTACCTATGCACCGGTGGTATTTTTGGGCGGACGTTTAAACATGCGGGTGACCGTCGAGGAGATAATCGATTTTGATAAGACATCCTAATTTCACCCAGCAGCGTGGCGTAGCCTTGATTATGGTGTTGGCGATGGTGGCAATCATTGCGACTTGGGCGGCAACGGCGGCTTATGAAGATATGATTTCGATTCGTAGGGTGTCGAACTTACAAGATGAGTTGCGGGCGACCATGGCAAGTGAGTCGGCGATAAGTCTTTTTCGTTTGTATTTACAACAAGATAGCAAAGATACACAAATTGATTCATTGGATGAAGAGTGGGCGATGGACTTGCCACCTTTTCCGATTGATGAGGGCTTGATTTCAGCGACAGTACAAGATGCCAACCGCTTTTTTAATGTGAACGACTTGGTGAATGATGCTGGCGTAGCCCAACAGGCGGCGGTATTGGAGTTGCAGCGGTTGTTTGTGTTGTTGGAGGTAGACGATGCTTTGGTACATGCCTTGGTGGATTGGATGGACAAAGATGATGTGCCGTATGGTGCATTTGGTGCAGAGGATTCTATGTATTATGCCCAAGATTATAAGGTGAAAAATGCGCGTTTGGATAGCTGGTCTGAACTGAAGTTGGTCTTGGGTTTTGACAAGGAAATATTAAAAACATTACAAGCTGTGCTTACCGTGCGCCCTGCCCAACACAATGGAAAAACAGCAATCAACATCAATACCACTTCTGTTGAAAACATGATGGCAATATTCCCCAATATGAATGCTATAGATGCCGAAACATTCTTTGAATCAAGACCTTATGAGGATACATCAAGCATCAATGACCTTTATTGGGCAGAAGGTGGCAACCTTTCGCGCTTGAGTGTCAGCAGCGATGCCTTTATGGTACGGACACATGCCTTATTTGGTCGCGCCAATGTGCGTGAGGAGTATTTATTGTTACGCACAGGTCAAGTTGCACACATGATTCGTAGAGAACGTTTAGGTTGGCAGTTCTAATGCCGCATACCGCTTTATCACGCCTAAATTGGGATGATTCAGGTTTTACTGTGCGTGATGAGCAGGGTAACATTGATGTCACCCCCTTTGCTCAAGATGAAAAATTTGCCTTATTTGGGCATGATTTACCCGATTTGCCTGCTGCGGTATCCAGTTTGGGTTGTATTTACCTGCCTATGGAGCAGTTTTTAAGCCGTACATTTTCCTTCCCACTGCAACATAGAAAACACTTGGATGCAGATATGTTGGGGCAAGAGTTGGCAGATGTAGCAGGCATTGACCCTGAAGATTGGTGGTTATCTTGGCGCTCTGAAAAGGTGGAAGCTGGCGTGGCTGGTTTGGTATTTGGTTTGCCCAAAATTACCCAACAAGCCATGCAACAACAAGCGATTTGGCAGGCTACACCACTATTGTTGGTGGATGGTTGGGAGCGTTTGAACTACTGGCTTGACCAAGTGGATAAGTCAGAAGCTTTGGCAGTGATTGACGCAGATGCCCAAGGTGTATTTTTTGGTTTGTTTCAAGATGGTGCTTGGCAGGGTATGCGTCGTTTAAATACGGATATGAATGATGAAGAACAAAGCAGAAACATTGCCCAAGAAGTGATTTGGTCGTTGCAAGCGATGGGTATGGATATGGTGCACACCCAAATTATTGGTCGTTTAACCTCTGCTTTGGCAGACCAGTTGCCACTTGCCCATGCCACCCATCAGATCGG
>JAUZQU010000030.1 GCA_030950835.1 Mariprofundaceae bacterium
AGCGTGCGCGATAGCTTAAAACTGAATCGGGCAGATGTGGGCTGGTACCAAGTGCGCAAAGCTTTACAGGCACGCAACCAAGGCAGTGATAAGCCGCCTGTGTCGTTTACCGCCTTTGAACAAGCCTACGCCAACTTAACGGAAAAACTACGCCCACAAGTGTATGAGTTGGGCTTTTTAAAACGCTGAATTAAGAGCGTAGCCATGCTTATTTTACTTTGTTAAATCTATTGACATTATCCGTGAGCAAGGCGCATAGTGCGGTTATAGATTCGTTGTAGGGGTTTCTAAGGTGTGGGAAATCGGCGACCACATGGGTGCCTGCATTTATGCAGCTATTCCATCCAAGAGTGTCATGCTTAGACATGTGAGCCGTCTTGGTAGATGCCTCTACAATGAACCTTCTATTATTTTATAAACATTATCATCTTTAAGCTTGTTTATATCAACCAAACCACCTGTTCTTATGCTGTTGATAATCGCTTGTTTTTCAAGATAATTAGGGCGAATGACTATCTTGCCAAGCCTATGTTCACCAGCTACATCAAATATATAAAGCAAGTCACCATCTCTTAAATCAAGCAGCACGGCTTTGGGTTCATGCAGTATTATTGCCAATGAAGCCAATGCGCCTTTAGACAAGGCTTGCCCGCGATTCTCTTTTTTAAGCCGCAACATATGTTCAATAGCACCCACGGTGAGTGTTATTTTAGCCGTTGTTATACTTGCCTTCGCCTGTATCGAGGTGCTTAAATCACCCACATGGACACTGGCACGTTTTTTAACCCTGCGTGGCTTAGCCAGCGCATCATCAACAAATTTATTTAAAACAATTTTGCTTTGTTCAATATTCACAGGCAAAGCATAACCTGTTACAGCTTTTTCAACAGCACCACCCAACCGCCCATCAACCACCGTCTTTTTATGCTTAGCTGACTTCTTCAAGCCCTCGCTTGGCTTCTTGCCAGCGTTGTAATCCCAGCCTGCATCGGGCTTGCCGTTGGCTTTATCACTGATGCCCAAAGCCTTGGCTTGTTTCTCGGATAAAGAGCGTACGCTGCACCTGCATCTATGCCCATTGAGCGGCATCCACTCATGCCAAATCTTATCATCTACCCTTGCAATAAAACCGTGCATCTTGCGGTGGCTTGGGCGTGTTCTGCCATCGTTTATTGCGCTGTATTGCAGGTATGGGCGGTTGTCTTTGTTCTGTTCGACTTGCTGCCAACGCCCTGCCATGTATGCGCTTTGGATGTTGTTGCGATAAATCAATTCTAACCTATGCGTAGGCAAACCTAAACCCACATCACCAGCGAGAACCGACTTTTTAAAGGCTGCAAAAGTGCCGCCGTTTTTCAACACCTTATCCAGCTTATCAAACACGCTTTGGATTTGGTCAACACCTGCCAAACCCGAAATCGTCCGTGCATTCGCCCTTGCTTGTGCCATGCGTTCACCATAAAACGTATCAGGTAATACCACACCTTGCGCCTTTGCCCACGCGATTGCTTCAACAAATGGCAGTCCTTTCATAGCTTGCCTTTATCGGCTTGGGCATAACCAAACACATCGGCAGTAAACAGGGCGCGTTCTGCCAATTCAGCAAAGTTTGCCACATCATAACCACCTGCCAAAGCAGCCAGCTTTTCCAACATATCATCGGCACTTTCTGCAGCCATGATCACATCTTTGATAGCGGCTTCATCAATGGGATTTCCCGCTTTCTTTATCGCATCATCACCCAAATCTTCAATGGCTTGCTGCGCCTTAGTGAAGCGTGGTTGTTTATCATCCGCTGCAAACTGCATCTTGCCCTTGCTTTTACTTTTGATGTTGTTTTTTTCATCCGCTTTAGCCGCGCCGCCGCCTTCAATATCGGCTTCAACTATTTCTTCAAGGTCGCTTTCCTCAAAATCATAAGCACGCAACAAATAGCCTTGGCTTAGATTAACAATCCCAGCATTAACCAAGGTCGCATCACGCTCTGCCCTTGCCTGATTAAGTGCGCGTTCATCTGCCAGCGTAAACACCACTTTAGCCATGCCGTTAAGCGTACACAGCGCGTCAATCATGCGTTGCACCGTGCTTTGCACCATCTTGCAATCCGATACCCGCCTATCATCACGAATACCATCATGCACTTTCGCCGCCGCAAAGCTGCCAGACTTGCCCACATCGCTGGTTAACGTCTGCCCAAGAATCACCTTCTGAATACGCTTAGTCACAGCTTCTTCAAAATCAGGAAAATGCCGCGCCCCACCCGAAGTATCGGCAACATCCATGCTTGAGCCTTCTGGCAAAGCAATCACAGGCGCGTTCACACAGCGCATCAAAGCATTGCGCAACTCGTCCAGCTTGCCATGGGCTGCAATGCCTACCAAAGGCGGCGTGGCATAGCGTTTTAACCACCTATCCCAATGCTCCCAGCCCTGCATCCTAAAATACCACGCCCAATACAGCTTGGACAGCAGCGCCTCACCATACGGTTGACGATAAGAAGCACGGCGGCGTGTTAAAAAGAATTTGTATTCGGTATCAAGCTTTTCTTCCGAACCACGCACCAACAAATCACCATCCGCTTTGGGTGTGAACCACTCAAACGGCTTAAACAGCATCTTATCCAGCACAATGCGCCTACCATCTTTGGCATAGATAGCCTCGCCAACACTGTAGCCATAAGGAGTTGCATCCCAAATTTGTCGAATAACATCATCCAGCATAGGCTCTAGGTTTTCTTTGATAAACGTCACATCACTATCTTTACCCTCAAAGTTGCGCGGTGTTGCCAACACAGCTTCACGCCGCGTTTCAAGGCAAGCTGTAATCTCGTCATCGGTTTCCAGCTTACGCAAATCTTCGCGATAAATACCAGCAGCAAGCAACGTCTCATCCATATCAGGCATGGTAGACAAATACGACACAATGCCGTGTACATCCGCCTCATCATACAAACCGCCGCCTTTGATGGTTTCCTTGATTTCTGTTTTAGTCTGCTTTTTGCGCCCAAATTGAAAGATATTACTCATGTCCATAGTTCAACTCCTGAAAACCTGCACTCTTATTGCATGACTTAAAGTCAAAAGCGGAAGCTTTACCTTTCGGTGTTCTGTTGTGGGTTTGCCTTTATGTAGCTTGTGCGCTACAATCAGCCATATGATAAACGAAGTAAAAAGCACGCCAATATTTACCAAGTGGGTTAAAAAACTCAAAGACCGCCAAGCTGCTGTAGCGATTGCCCATCGCATTGACCGTGTAACAGCTGGCAATCTTGGTGATGTGAAATCGGTGGGTGAAGGTGTCCATGAGCTGCGCATTCATATTGGTGCTGGTTATCGGGTGTACTTCTGCAATCAAGGTGAAGCGATTATTTTCCTGCTTTGTGGCGGTGATAAATCGAACCAACAAAAAGATATTGAAAAAGCCAAGTTATTGGCAAAAGAGGTGAAATCATGAAAACCGAAACCTACAACCCACTAGATATGCTCAATAGCCAAGAGGAGGTAAACGCATACCTTAACCTAGCCTTCCTTGATGACGACCCTAAAGTATTCCTCCTTGCCCTTGGTTATGTGGCAAAGAAACACGGCATGAGTAAGCTTGCCCAAGAATCAGGTTTAAATCGTGAAAGCCTTTACAAAACATTTTCGGCACAAGGAAACCCACGCTGGGAAACGTTGAGTAAAGTGCTGCATTGCCTCAATATCAAGCTGCAAACTTACGCCTGACTACCGCTCTTACTTACCCATGCAGCATGTTCATTTTATACTTGTTTATTAAACACTTACAAAAACGAATGTTTCAACGCATCAAACCGCCATATATGCTTGGTTGCGGCACAAAACCTGCAACAGGCAACATATCGCCGCTTTTGTCTTTCATGTAGCGCAGGGCTTGGCTTACGCTGTCTACTTGGTCGTCATGTTTGCCAAGTGGAAACATAAACAATTCAGCTTCCAATGCTTTGAGCCACGGCGCATCGTGTGGAAAGAACACGCGACCTGCTTCAAATAGTGAAGTGATGGCGTTCGCCCTGCTCTCTTTGTCACCATCTGGTTTGATGGCAATGATTGGGTGGCTTGTTTCGCCTTTGAGTTCTTGAATAAGGCTTTGACCACTGGCTTTATCCTCAATCAATAGCGCGTCTGGCATCCATTCATCGGCTAACATCTTGGCTTTGGCTTTGAGTCTGGGGTATTCCATGCGCTCTGTATGATTATGCAGCAAATAATAACCGTTCGCCGTTTCTGCCCATGTGGTGCAACATGACGGGTCGTTGATTTGGGCGGCTTTGTAAGCGGTGTCCCATGATTGCACGATGCGGATGGTGTCGCGCTTTGATGGTTGCTCGCTGTATCTGCTTAACCACGGCTTTTTAAACATGCCACCATCTTTGGGTGTAGGTGTTTGCATGTATTGCCCTGCGAACATGTAGGGGTCGGCGTTCATCATGCGGTTGAGCGTGGTTAAATCGTGTTTATGCGCCCAAAGTGCCTCGCCATCGGCATTGATAGCAGGTATGCAAAGATGTTCCCATTCTTCGCCAGTACCACCTGCAAGCAGCCATCCACTTAAATCATTCTCGTGCAATCGCTGCATGATGACGATAATCGGCGTATCGCGGCTGTTTAAACGGCTCTCAATGGTGCTTTGATACCAATCAATCACATTCTGCAGCATCACATCCGATTTCGCTTGATTGGCTTTGTGCGCATCATCAATAATCAACGCCCCACCAAAGCCATGCCGCACCTTGCCAGCCCCGTAACCTGTTATCGTGCCGTCTGCGCCTGTAGCATACACAATGCCGCCCTTGGTGGTTCTAAATTCATCCTTAGCCTTACTGTCATCTTTAAGCGCAACATCGGGAAACAGTGCGCCATATGCCTCGCCCATCATCAAGGCGCGTGTTTTGTAGGCATTGTTGGTGGCTAAGCGTTTGGAGTAGCTGGCATGGATAAACTCGCTATCAGGAAACAAACCCATAGACCACGCCATGAAGTTCACCACGGCGATTTCAGTTTTCGAATATCGTGGCGGAACATTGATAATCAATCGTTTGGTCTTGCCAACAACCACACGCTCCAAAGCATCACATATTGCCTTCTGATGCCAGTTGTCCAGCCATGTCTTGCCCTCCAACGCAAACATCGCCTTGCAGAACAAAAGGAAGTCACACTGGATAGCGCGTTGGTTGACCAAGCTAAGGTTCACGGTTGATGTTTAGCTAACAGTTGCTCAACAACATCATCCGCGCCATTGCTTACATTATTCTGAATATTAACCTGCGTTGTTGGCATTTTACCAAGTGCGCCGTCTTTGTTGCGGTTGGTGATTTGACTATGCAAGTTGATATGTTGTAACTCTGCACCATTGCCCAAGCCTTTAAGATTTTCATTCGCTAGTGACTGGTTAAGCTTAAGACTGTCTGCATACATGCCCTCAAGTTCTAACCTGCTTTCTACTTCTTTATCAATCAAAATAGAACGTGTTCCATACTGCTGTTCTATTTTCTTATCAAGATTAGCCATCGCTATATTACCATTGACTTTATCGCTTATAACCTGTTCTATTTCTTCCTTGTTCCAACCTTCCTTCTTTGCCCTTGTGCTGATGTTACCCCTTCCTACCCCATGCTTGTCTGTAAGCTGTGAATAGCTTAAGCCGTGTATTTCATAATCATCGCGAATTGCCGCCCAGTTGTACTTAGCCATGCATAGCCTTCTTCATATGTTCTTTCATTGTATCAAGCATTTCATCTTTCCATGCTTTGGGTAGTCCGTTGCTAGGTAAGAATGGTCGTGCTGGTATGGTTGCGCCTTTGAACATCTTGCTGGTTATCTTGCGCCCGAATTGATGAGTTGCTGCGTAGTCACTGTCTGTGCCTATCTCTACGCTGTTTTTATATGCTTTGCGTGTAATGCTTCGTTTTAATGCCCCAGTGCTGCTTAACGGTTGAAATCCAGACTTTACCGAACCTCTTCCACGCTTAGACAACCTGCCACTTTTTTTAAAGTTCGACTTGTTGTTTCTTAATCGCCCAAGCTTTGCTGCTTTAGATAACGGCTTCCATTTAACACCATATGGGCTTGTCGCCTTATCAAAACCACGTGAAACACGGCTAACCATACCATCACCAACATCCGCCATCATCTTGCGCTGATTGTTGACCAATGCACTCATGCCAGCAAATGCCTTGCGCACGTCTGTATCGTTAATCGTGATAGATATACTCATAACATCACCGCCTGTTTGCGCATCGCATGCTGACGTGCCTTGTGTAAAATATTGCGCACGGTTCTTGCTGTGATTTTATAACGCCTTGCAATGTCTTTATGACGTATGCCGCGTTTACACATTTGCAATACCATGTCGTGTAATTCCTTGATGCGTTTGCCCTTGCAGTTTGGAATGCTGTACACTCCTCGTCCAAGCCGCATCACAATCACCTTGGTCTTTTCTTCACCAAAAAAATCAACCATGTCATTAACATCCTCATTGCGCTTATCAGCATCATCGTGCCAGCCAACAATATACACATCCACGCCACCAAGTTCATACGCATACTCATATGCCAAATCTTCGCCCACAATATCTATCATATCCATAAACTCGCGTGGATATGTATAAGCAGGAATGTCCTCTGGTTTAAAAAGCATAAGGAAAACTTATCAGAACCTTATCTTTAGTCAATTTATCTTATACAACACCAATTTCAACATCAACACGCCCACCTTTCACCACCTCATCACGCCTTATGCGCACATGGTCAAACTGGCTATCATCATCAATCATGCCGCTGTGCTCGATAGCATCAAAAAGCCCTTTGAATAAATTATCAAGGTCACGTCTACGTCTGTCAGGCATATAAGCTACAATATCAATGCTCAACCTTAACTCTTTAGCATATCGCCCACGGTACTTATGCAGCAACGCCACCACTTCATGCCGGTACGCCCTACCCTGCGCACTAATCAGCGTCCTGCCCTTCACATTGCGATAGTATCGATTCAAACTTGGCGGATAAGGCAACACAAAGCGGCATACACTCATTCAACCAACTCCAACATATCCAGTTTCACATTCGCTACCCAAAGCAGCCCACGTTTATCGCGTGTAGCAATGCTACGCACCTTCTCATACTTGCCATCCACGAATCGCTTGTCGTTCACCCCTTCCACAACAAACACACGTTTATCACCCTTGATTCTTACTTTACAATCAATATCCATCATCCATCAAACCCCATTACACCTTCAACATAGCCGCGCAACTTGCTTTCACTCATTCCCCCGCAAAAATGCAGCAAGGCAACATCAATCAGCTTGTCATACCACACATTAAAATCCTCTTGCGACATGCTTGAAAAAGCCAAAGACCTAGGCACATATATCATCACGCCCTTAGTCGTAATATGTTCCTCATAATGCCCTGTTTTTAACTTAATTTCAACCATTAAATCATTGATTTCATTGTATATATTTTGGTTTGCAAAGATAAAGTTAACCAACGCCCAAGCCTTCCGATGATGCCAGCCATTGCGTGGCTTACTCATCTTAGCCTTAATCACATCGCCAACCTTCCATGCAGCCGTCAATTCATAATCCTGTTGCGAAGCAGCCACAAATTGCCCACCTTGAATTTTGGTCAAGAATATATCCGCCATTCAATGCACCTGCATGCCTTCAATCTCACAACCTTCTTCCATCAAGCTAAAGCGTACATGTGCATCCGCTTTATCGCTGATAAGCTGCATCATGCTGTTAAACTGCTCTTCACTCATCTTAAACTCCAAGCAGTGGCATAAAGCTTCAATCGCTTGCATTGCCCCATATTCAGCCCCCATCACATAAGTTTTCATCACGCATTCAGGTACACTCGCATCTTCACTCATGCAAAGCCCCCTTGTTCCATGCTGTCCATATACAAGGATGCCAGCTTCACTTTACCACGCGGAGTAATGCGCAAGCAGCTGCGAAACTTGCCGCCATGTTTCTCTTGCGAAGGTTTCCAAGTGAACCAGCCAAGATTTACATATTTCTGAATCGGCTCACGCGACCCCTGAAACAAAAACCCTTTATCCCTCAACCATGTGTACATCTTGTTTTGCCCAATATCAATAAAGTCATGGCTCTTACAAAATTCAGACACTTTGATTTCACCAGCTTTGATACTCGCTTCATTGCTTACCACAATATATTTATCTTTGGCTTGAATCGTGTGGCGTTGCTGTTCATTTTCCATCGCCAACACCTTTTTACTTTCCACCTCATCCGCCAACATGCGCAAAGCTTGTGAATAGTCTTGTGGTAATGCCGCTTGTGCCACCTGTGCTTTCTTTTCACAATCAATGAAATAGTCACGCACTTCAAAACCTTTATCACTTTGACTCATCATGCCGATGTGTTTGGCTGATTCTATGGTGATATGGTATTCGGTAAGCGTTTGCCCCGTTTTTGAAAGCTCGCCCTTTTCGGCGACCTTAATATAATCAGCATATTCAACCAATCTTGCCCTTTTGATTTGGTCTTTCATCCAGTTGGTGAAGTCTTTGCCAATTTCAAGGAACTTATGCAAATCCCTTGCGTTCACCGTTTCTTTCAATCTGTCGTGGTTTTGTATTGTTGGGTAGTTCATGCTGATACTCCTTTATTTTATGATAATTCTTTCTGAATATTTTTAGCGATCCACGCTCCATCACGCACCGCATCCCAAGTGCTAGAGCGGAACTCCACCATTTTAATCGATGCGTCTGTTACCACGGTCTCCAATGCTTTGACGCGGCTGTCATATGCTTCTGCTGCTTTTTCGTTGAGTTGGATAAGTGCATTCAGGTTGGTGCGGCTTACCAATACCATATCTTCGGGGATAGCTGCTTGTTGCGTTTCGCTTTCAGGTGTCCATTCGCCAAGCAAGTAAACCATCGCATCATCAAAGCGGTTGGTTGGCAGTTCTTCATATTTAGAAATCTCAAACATTTCATAAAAAGCGTGCCATTCTTTCTTGAACCCTGTTGCAATCATCTTTTTACCGTAGTTGTCATAAACTTTCTTGTTCATGGCATCGCGGATAGCCAGTTTTTGTTTTGGGCTGATGGTATTGGGCAAGGCGTCTTGTTTGTAGGTGTTCAACAATTCAGTTTGCATGGTGTGGAAGCGTGTGATGTAAGCTTCTTTGAACTTCATTGCCTTTTCGCCAGTGAAACCCATTGCCAGAATGGTAAAGCCTTGCTCTGTCATTACGTAGTAGGTGTCTTGGCGTGTCGCGCCTTTAGGCATAGCAACGGTTTTAACGTGGGCTGAAAAGTTAGCCGACGTAAATTCAGCCGAACATTTGAGATTACTAATCGCTTGCATCACGTTTTTATGACTACGACCAAAGAACTCTGCCACGGCTGTTGAGGTCGTGGTAAGTGTGTCGTCTGCTTGTAGTGTTATTTGTGGTGTTGTGATGGTGATTGCGTTCATATTGACGCTCCTTGATGTTCCCACCTAATTCCGCGACTAAACGAAAAAAGGCGAGCTGAATGCAGGTTAGTCGACTGGTCATCAAGGGAAACCCAGCAGGCAAAAGCCTCCTGCACCCAACCCACCAACTGGTGAAAAAGGGGCACAAAAAAACCACCTACTATGTTGAGGTGGCGTAAACGCTCACCCTGACTATTCAGGCGACTAAACCCGACCGAGCAACTGCCCGATGCGGCGTATTGTAGCCCTGTGGTTTTTGGTTTGTCAAATATCATTTTTTCACCTCAATCAAGCATCCCGCAAAGCTTTAATCTGCGCTGCTGAAGTAATAAGCTGCATATTTCCCCCACTTTCGCGTGTGGAAAGGGTGTTAAGCAGCATGCGTCTAGCTTCCACATCATCCAATAACCATGTCATAATCATTTTTCTAATATTCATTGTTTATTCACCCTTTAGCTTTGTTTTTTAAACAGAATGGAAGTTCATAACGGCGACCACGGTGGCAGCTATAGCCGCGTTCAAAATCTTCTGATGAAGCAACCACCATCAAAGGTTTATCACTTCCTTGAAAGAAATAAACCATGCACACATCACAGTCCTTGCGCCCTACAATAAAACCAAGCACAAACACAATTATGGTGGCAATAACAATCATGTTTTGACACCTATTTTAAGTCCAAAATAAACTTCATTATATCCAACATGTTTGGTTAAAACATCAATAGCCTCCTGTAGTTCAAAACTGACTGGTAAACCATCACGATTAGCTTTTTCAACATCATGACGCACCAGTGCAAGCAATGCGGTTTCTAAATGGAGCCGTGTTAAACATACTTCTTCACTGCATGTGTAGCCTCTTTCGTATTCTTCACTCATCCTTTCACCTCAATCAACCCTTCTTCAATCCAAATTTTAAGCGTCCGCACTTGCGCCCTGAGCATGTAAAACTCTCTATGCACAACAGCCTCAACATTCATAACGCGCCCATCAATCACATCGTGACAATCAGAACAGGCAAAGCAGGCGCAAAAGTCGGGTGACTTCGAACCCATACCTGCCATATCACTAGGCAAATGGGCAAGCACGGTGGTTTCAGTATTGTAGTTACACACACCAACAATATTTAACGTGCAATCTTGCCCTTGCGCTGATTTTCTAAGTTTTGGGTAAACGTGGCTCATGTTTCATCCTCATGTTTTGCCGCTGATTTATGCGCGAACTTCTTGACACAAACCATGCACAACCCGTATCGCAAATGCCGCCAATATCTGCCGCATAAATCACACTGCTTCATGCCGCTTGCTCAATGAATGAATCAACGAACCAATCTTGCACGCCGTTGTTCAACTTCACCAAGACAAACCCCTTAGTCAGCAATCCGCGTGGCGGCGTGCTTTGTATCACTTCGCCCTTATGCCCTGCAAAAACGCTTCCACGCGCTACAACGACCCTGACACCACGCTTAAAGATACCTTCGCAACCATTTTTTGCAGTCTTTGCAAACTCACTGTTGCGCATCTTGTCGCGCTGTTTTTTTGACATCGGCTTAGCAATGCTTGGGTCAAGCAGCCGCGCTATTTTCAGTTTGTCCCGAAAATAGCTGGGGGATATATTGAAATAATCCGCACCATCTTGCGTTGTCCTGCCCTTGTTTACGAAATCAATCATGTCGGCAAGTAGCTCTTTGCTGTTCGGTTTTTGGCTCATGTTAAAATTTCCTCTCCAGGTCTTTAAATGATGCGGTCTCTTTGTCGAAATGCATCTTGATAGTTCCAGTTGCGCCGTTCCGTTGCTTTTGCATGATGACTTCTGCTAAACCTTCGTTTTCAGGCTTGCGCTGATAATATTCTTCACGATACAGCATGATGATATTATCCGCGTCTTGCTCAATGCTTCCACTATCGCGCAAGTCACTCATCATAGGATGTTTATCTGGTCGCTTTTCTACATCGCGACCTAGCTGTGAGAGTGCAACTAGCCCGATACCCAGCTCTTTCGCTAAAGTAGGCATAGCGTTTGAAATTTCGGATATGTATTCAAATTTCTTTTGGCTTTTGTTGTCCGAAGTCATCAGCCCTAAGTAGTCAATCATCAGCAAGTCCATGCCGTGCTTGCGGTGGTGTCTGCGTATTTTCGCCATGAGTTGCGCCAGTGTTAAACCGCCTTGGTCGTCAACATGCAAGCTTGAGTTATGCACTTGGTTCATGCCTGTTGCCAGCTTGCGCCAAGCTTCTTGACTTTTAATTTTAGCCCTGCGTAATATTTGCAAATCCACTTTGGATGCTGATGATAAAATACGGTAAGCAATGCTTTTTGCACTCATCTCTAAAGAAATCACTAGCACCTTTTGCCCAGCCTTTGCCGCGTTCAAGCACACCTGCATCGCAAACGCTGTTTTACCCATGCTAGGGCGACCTGCAACTACGGTATACGCGCTTCTTTCAATGCCA
Organism: Mariprofundaceae bacterium; assembly: GCA_030950835.1. Taxonomy (GTDB): domain Bacteria; phylum Pseudomonadota; class Zetaproteobacteria; order Mariprofundales; family Mariprofundaceae; genus Ghiorsea. The sequence continues at coordinate 11,915 of JAUZQU010000030.1, forward strand.
CCAAAGGTCTTGTCAAAGTCGGTCAAGCCTGTGGGGATATAGGTGTTAAGTTCTTTGGTGCCGTTGCTCACATCTTCAATTTCTTGGTAAACTTCACGCATCAAGTCAAGTAGTGCCACTGGCTCTTTGTCTACGCTGCCAGTATCAGCTTCTTGCAGTTTAAGCATCGCTTCACCAATCGGCACACCGCTCTCCACCATAACCTTTACCAAATCCAGTTGAGCAATGAATTTACGGACATCATAAGCCTTGATGATACTGCTGCACATCTGCCGCACACTGGTTGCGCTACGCATAGATGTTGGCACGTTATCAATAATGTCACAAAGCGTTTGCTCGCCATGTTTTTGTGCGAGTTTCAACGTGTTCACATCGCTTTCGTCATGGATGTCTTGCCATATGTCCGCTAAAACTGACTGGGTAAAGTGTTTGGTTTGCAGTGGCAAATCGGTATGCCCACCGTCCAACAGTGCTGTAGCGATAACACATTGCTCAAAATCTTGGCTACTCATGCGAAGCCCACCTCTTTGGCTGGTTCAAAAGCTTGCGGTGCATATGTCGCCGCCTGTTGTGTGCCGCCCTGATTGTTGCGATCACCTTTCCAATCCCAGTTGGCATTGAACGATTGCCAGCCACGTTCGCAACAAATCGACAAAGCGTGTTCAAGCGTAATACCTGCTTTTTCAGCCTGCTTTTTCAGCATGGTAATCACGGTGTTTGTAATCGGTGATTTTTTGGCTTTTCTCAAGATGGTAAAATCTTGCCAAACTTCATCCGATACGTTTTCGGGTTTCGCTGTGGGCTTGCCCCCACTAAAACCTTTTAGGTTCTTTATAGGTTCCCTTTTAGGTTCGTGTCCCAAAATCGGTACTGGTGTAAGTCCCGTTTTCGGTACTGGTGCCGTCCCAATTTCGGGACTAGTACCGATTTTGGGACTAGTCCCGATTTCGGGACTGGTTTTACCACTGGTTTCATGTCTGTTTTGCACGCCGATAAGTGTGTAAACATTCACCGAACCACCCCGCTTTTTAGAGCGTATTAAACCGCTATTTTCTAGCCTTAAAAGACACTCAATAATCGTCTTTCTGTTCAAGCATGTATCTGCTGCTAATCGCGTGATACTTGGAAAGCATACATGCGCCTCATTTGCCCTGTCAGCCAAAGATAACAACACAATTTTATCACTAGATTTGATGCCTTTTTCCTTCCACGCCCACACTGTTGCATCCGTACTCATACTGTCCCCTGTGCCATCAAATTGATTTGCTGCTCTATATGATGATTGAACCACGACTTGCAGCGCAGCAATTCAAGCCGACTACTAAAATCAACGGCAGCACAATCGTATATTTCGCGCCCTTCTCGGTAAAAAACGAAGTAAGCACCCTCTTTAGTCACTTTTATCATAAAGCTTTCCTCGCCAGCGTTTTTAACGCCTCGTGTTCTTCTGTAGTAATCGTGATCACCCCACCTGTTGCCGAAACATCAACAAGCTGCAAATCAAGGGCTGCAATGAATGTTGTGATGCTCTGTAGTGCATCAGGTGCGGTCTTCTTGCTCACCCATGACTTATCATGCCCAACACGCTCGCCGATGGTTGTGTTGCCGATTTCAGCAACCTTGCGCAATATCGCGCTTTCGATGTGCCGTGACGTTTCTTGTAGTTCATTCGATAATCTTTTTATCACGCAACAACCACTGGAGGCACATCGCATGAAGCAACTAGAGCTAGAATTAAACCCACTGCAAACCAGCGCCAAAGAACAACGCCATTATCTGAAACAAGTGCGCATAGATGCGTTGAGCCATTTTTTAGGCTCAAACCACCCGAAAACACTAAAAGCCAAACATGATAAACCATAAGTTATGCAGCTTTGTTTTTCGGCTTAATCTTCTCGATACGCTTGCCAATCGAATACCTACAATCAACAATACCTTTAATGATTCTGTTGATGGTGGGTTGGGTTGTATTTGCCTTTTCAGCAATTTCAGACTGTTTCCAGCCTGATGCTAAAAGTCTTTTGATGTGTATTATTAACTTATCCATACGGCGAATCATATACCATGACGTATATATGTCAATACGCAAATGTGGCTATGCACAATATGCGCTTATGTATACCATTCGCCCATGAGTATCAGTCAGCGATTAAAAGAAGCTATGGATGGGATGTCGCAATATGCCCTTGCCAAAGAAAGCGGCATACGGCAACCAACGATTAACCGTATTCTAGGTGGCAACGCGCCAAAGTTTGGAACGCTGGAAAAAATCGCGGCTGTCTTAGATGTTTCTGCCCTATGGCTACAGAATGGAAAAGGTAATATGCGCCAAGTAATCACTACGCTTTCAGCCGCTGATGCCGCTGATGCCAATGTTGTCCCTGTGACCGATAAACACGGTAACTTGATGAAAATGCGCTATTTACCCGTAGTTTCATGGGTTCAAGCTGGGGAATGGGGCGAGGCTGTTGATAGTTACGAGCCATACGATGCCGAAAAATGGATTGCGATTGTGGGAAATGTGGGTGAGCATGCTTTTGCTTTGAAAATCGAGGGTGATTCGATGTTGCCAGAGTTTCGTGAAGGCGAGTACGTGGCGGTTGATCCAGCGCGTGAAGTCAAAAACGGTAGCTTTGTCATTGCCAAACTTAAAGACACCAACGAGGCAACCTTTAAGCAATTCCGCCTTGATACAGGGCGCACCTACCTCAAACCGCTCAATTCAGCTTATCCAATTATAGATGTTACAGACAACGAGCAGTTTCACGTTTGCGGCGTAGTGATTCAAAAGGTGATGCAGTATGACTAAAAAGTATGTGACACATGAAGAGTTTATTGATTCTTTAATGCCTATCAATGAGTGTTTGCTTGAAAATAGTAAATCCTGTCAAAACCTGACCATATCTATGATGAGTTTATTTAAATGCATAGGAAACATGGAACATTCCAATGAGTTTAAAGTCTGTATGTATGATGTTTTACAGTCTGTTGAGCGCAGCGTAGAGATAAATAAAGAGCTTCACGATCAGGCTAAAAACATTGCACATAAATTAAAAGAACCTGGACAAAATGGATGAGTATTCATAACTTATCTGATGTTAGGCGTGATTTGAAAAATCTTGGCGGCGGCGATGGAGGCTCAAACATGGTTGATGAAAGACTACGACACCTTGAATCTGATGTTGCTGTAATTAAAGCCACCATGCTTACAAAAGATGAGTTTAATCAAGCCTATATCGTTATAAAAAATGACATCAACACCTCGCATACTTCCCTGAAAAATGACATCAACACCTCGCATATGTCCCTTATAAAATGGATGGTAGGCACGGCGCTTGCCATCGTTTCAGTGATAGGCGGCTTGATGATTGGCATTGCAAATATATTAGCTAAAGCACTGGGGCAATAACCAACAATTCAGAAGGTAATGCAATATGACTGATAAACATACAATCATTCAGACTTGGTACAGCTTGGTTTAAACCTGCATAGAAGATTGATATGCGCGTTGCTTATGCTCAATCACTTCTAATATCTCTTTTTCACCCACCAGCTTTTCACCTTTTTGACATTGGTATATCCGCATACGGACGCGCATCATATCGCCTTTCGCAAAAGGTTTGCCAGCATCAACCTCTGCAATAAAACGTTTGTCCCGAATAGCAGCATGAAATGAACCAGTCGCATCGCTAAACCGCCACTTGTTACCATCTTTGAATACAGGGGCTTCAACCATTAAAGACTGCGTTACCTCGAAATCATCCAGAGGCAGCTCTGGCGATACGTTTTTGAACCATTGCGCCTCATCAGCATGTACAAGCACTAAATCACCAGCAAACTCATCCGATTGTACGGAAACACTATCTATACCATCGTGATCCAGAGCGTCACGGATAAACTTGCTGGTAGCGTCTGCTGATTTTTCAGAAAATACCAGCTTAACTGTTTCCGCTTTGACTTGTAAAATGTCGCCATAGTGGTTAGTCACAGCAACGTGATTGTCGCTTTTATCCAAGGCTTTAGGCTCAAAGCCTTGCAGATGTTTCCATAAAGTTATGGATTCATGCATGATAGACAACACGTCTTTAGCTGATACTTGGCTAAACAATGAAGAAACTGCCCCACCAAGATGAATCACCATGTCAGTTACAAACGAACCCTTACCAAAACCCGACACATTCGCTTCGGCTTTGGCACTATCACCATAAAGCGCACGCGCCACTTCGACTGAAAATTCAGAAAAGGCAATCATGTTTGCCGCTGCATCATAAACGTTCATGCTGCCGTCGTTGACTGCTATACCACTATATTTAAGGCTCATTTTACATTTCATCGGCATACAATACAGCAATGCGCACAAGTTTCACCATCGGTGCCTAAAACACCCCACCTCGGCTGCTTTGAAATCTCCGTCTATACGCAAAGGTATTGACATGCCATATACGCATGGGTATACTTCGGCACATCAGCAATAAAGGTTAGTTCGCCAAACGGCAATATCTAACGCAATAAGCTGAAACGGTTAGATAAGGGTGTGCATATGATTAAAAATCTTGAGTTATACGCAGGAAACAAGGGTGGATGTGATGCTTTTGGGCTTTGGGATGATGAGTCTATTCATTTATCCATATCTTTTGAATTGAAGCAAGGGACACGCGGCTTGGATTGCTTGGTGCGTAAAGCAGAAACGGCTAACCATGCCGATTTGGTGCACGCTTTCAACAACAACGAAGCGTGGGCAACGATTGAAGATGCGATTTTGTGCAGTATCGAAGATGCCAAAGAAGAAGAAGAGGCGGCAAATGATGAAGATGCAGGTGAGCAAGCAGGTGAAGGTTATCACGGTGCAGTAGCATGAATCAAGATGACTACAACTACCAAGAGCGCAAAGAAATCGAAGACTGCCCATCATGTCAGGGCGAATGCTCACGCGATGGGAAGAATTGCAACACCTGCAAAGGTAAAGGTTTTATCTATGCAGCAGTATAAAACAAACGAGGTGATGAAATGATTTTTAGAGCGGGTTTTTCAGAGAATTATGCAGAAGTCAAAAAAGGCGAATCGGTGGTGAAGTTCTACTCGAGCGGTGTTTTATTTATGTTGTTCCAGTGCGGCAGTTATGCAAAAGCAAAGGCAAAAGCATTGCAGTTTACAGCTAGGGAAAACGGCATCAAGGCATGATGCCTGTATGGTATCTGGTAGCGATTGCCGCGTTAATGGTACTGCTGCTTATATGCCTTTTCATTATTAAAAAAACAGAGCGCACCGTAAGCGACAATCAAGCAAAAATATTTAAAAGGATGTTGAAATGAGTGATATGTATAAAGATTTTATCAAAGCGCAATCCGAGTTTGAAAAAGCAAGCAAAGATGCGAAAAATCCACATTTTAAAAGCAAGTATGCCGATTTAGCATCATGTATTGAAGCGGTGAAATCAGCGCTTAATAGCAACAATTTTGCCTTGTTGCAGTTGACCAAAGAATGTGAATCAGGGGTAAGCGTAAACACGGTATTCTTACATGCTAGTGGTGAAAAGATTGAAGGTGGCGCGTTGTATATCCCAGCATCTACAGGGGGCAGGAATGATGCCCATGCCTTCGGTTCTGCGCTGACGTACGCTCGCCGCTATTCCTTACTGGCAGCCGCTGGCATCGCTCCAGAGGATGATGACGGCAACGCAGCAGCAGCAGGTCAGCCCCAAACCCAGCAGCAGCCATCTGTGAACATGAATGCCCTATCTGACAGTATCAAATCAGCTATGACGCTGCATGAACTTAAAACAGCATGGGAAGCTGTACCCAAAGCGCATCAGCCTAAACTTGAAGCATTGAAAAACAGCAAAAAAGAGGAGTTGCCAGCGTGAGCAACTTAGAGCAAGGCTCAAAAGAATGGTATGAGTGGCGCAGCTTTGGTGTGGGCGCAAGTGAGATTGGAGCAGTGTTAAATATCAGCCCATACAAAACAGCGCACCAATTATGGCTTGAAAAAACAGGGCAAGCAGAAGGTTTTAAGGGCAACGCCGCAACCATGCGTGGCAATGATTTAGAAGATATGGCGCGCAGTGCATACATGATCCATTCAGGCGATGTGGTGTCCACAGATAACACTTGCCTCACCCACCCTAAACACAGCCGCATCCGCGCTTCACTGGATGGTTGGATTGATGCTGAAACCATACTTGAAATCAAGTGTCCGTTAGAAAAGAACTATGAAGCCATGAAAGATGAAATCCCCGAGCATTACATCCTGCAAATGCAGCAGCAAATGCTGGCAAGCGGTGCGAAATCGTGTGTGTTCTGGGTCTATCACCCCGATTTCGGTGGTTATGCGACAAATGTAGCCGCTAGCCAAGGTGATTTTGATGGTATTATAGATTCCATCCGTGATTTTTGGAACAAGGTTGACATGTTTGAGTGGCAATCCAGCGATATTGATAACCTCATTGAATCATTGGCAGCCCACAAAGCCGTGGAAGCCAACGCTATCGAGCAGTGCAAAGAAATTGAGACACGCCTTGTGCAACACATGAAGCAAGAAGGCATTAAAAATGCCCAAGCAAGACGCGCTAAAGTAAGTCTAGTCAACCGCAAAGTAACCGACAAAGAAGCCTGTAAAGTCATTGAGCAATGGCTAGCAGGCAACAAGATGGTGGGTGAAGGCAAAGCAGATATGGTAGAAGTTGAAAAAGCCCACAAAAAAGATGGTGAAAGCTACATCAGGCTGACCATGCTATGAAAACAGTGAATGAACTCCAGCGTTTATGTGATGAAGCTATTTGTTTATCTAAAGTTTTGACGATTTCCTTGGAAGACTTTAGTGGCGGTAATGATCAGGTTGGTCTAATTGGAATAGATACGCTTCTCAGAATCCTTAAAAAATCAGTAATTTTACACAGGGACGAAACGAGAGCCGCTTCAATAGCGGAAGCCGAAGGCGAATCAAATGCCAATCCAGAAGAAAAAACCAATGGTAATATAGCTTTAGAAGAAAAAGAGCATTCAACAACAGCTACCAATCAAGAAAAACCAAGCGCATTAAGTAAGTACAAAACTAGCGAACTAATTGCTATGCAAGACGATTTGCGCAGCCAAATAAATGAAATCGACCGCGAACTACGCGAAAGGGCGAATAAAGCATGAAGAATTACATCGAGCTAGCAGAAGTTGCCAAAAACCTGCTTAAAGCAAAAAAGAAAATGGCTAAGCTCAATGAATCAAGATTGCAAGATGGTTTAACACAGCGAAGAATTGAAACGCTTAATACAGATTTGGACTGGCAAGGTATGGAAATTATGAAGCTTGAACACGAGGCGCACGCTATTGCAGTAAATTGCAGCCTAGCAGCCCCACGCGAAAGCTATGGCACTGTTACGTTCAACCCTAGCGCGTTTCACAAGTATAGTTACCAGCCAAGATTGCCAGAGTGCAGATTGCCATGAAAATCACCCAATACCTGTCCGCTATATTCATGATCATTATATTCTTCACCCTTGTCGGCTTGACTACTTTTGATGATGACCATCGCAAGGAGATTTACATGCAAGCAGCAGGCTGTGATTGCAGCACCTGTCAAGTTTTAGAAAAAAGAATAAAAGGGAAATGAGATGATAAAATTTAGTTTGATTACAAAAGAAAAAGCGACCGAAGCTGTGAAACAAGACGGCTGTGCCTTGCAGTTCGTGAAAGACCAAAGCGAAGCGGTGTGTATTGAAGCTGTAAAACAAGA
>JAUZQU010000031.1 GCA_030950835.1 Mariprofundaceae bacterium
AAATAAGCGCCCCAACTCCAAGCCGCTACAATCACATGTGTTTTCAAACCATCTGCGCGTAAACCCATGCCTTCAGAACCATAAAATGCCATAGGGCGCAGGTATGCTGAATCAAGGTTGTTCATTTTGACCGAATCAAGCTGGGCTTGATTGATGTCATCTTTAGAAAACGGCATGTCCATATTCATAATTTTGGCGGAGTTAAACAACCTGTCCGTATGTTCTTGCAAACGAAAAATCGCTGTGCCTTGTTCAGCATGATACGCACGCACACCTTCAAACACACCCATGCCATAGTGTAAAGTGTGGGTTAAGACGTGAATCTTAGCATCGCGCCAAGGCACCATTTCTCCATCAAACCAAATGAGTCCATCTCGATCTGCAAAATTCATCATATTATACTTTACCTTTATATTTTAACATCGACTTGCCACCAACTACACGATTGGGCTGGCGCGTTCCCACATTACCCGCTGCTCCAAAGCGCGAGATAACGTGTATTCATCCAAATATTCAAGCTCGCCACCTTCAGGCACACCACGCGCAATCCTAGAGACTTGAAGCTCATGATGCGCATAACGTCTGGCGATAAAGTGCGCCGTCGCTTCACCATCTACCGTGGCACTTGTCGCTAAAATCAATTCCTTGATATCCCCTACCGCAATGCGTTTATCCAAGGCTTTAAAGCGTAGTTCTTCAGGGCCAACGCCATCCACAGGGCTTAAGCGACCATGCAATACATGGTAACTACCCTGAAAATGTCCACGCTCCAACATCAACACATCCACAGGCTGCTCCACAATACATACCACCGCCTGTTGACGTTTAACATTATCACACACATTACAATGCACATCCGTGGCAAAACCACCGCAACGTTGGCAAAAATGCACTTGTTGATGCAATTCTTGCAACGAGGCAGCCAAGCTTTGCACTTCGCTTTCTTGTTGTTCCAACATATTCAATGCCAAACGCATGGCAGTCTTAGGGCCCACCCCTTGATAAGCGCTTAACTGCTCCACCAAACGCGCCAACGGCTCTGGCATACCTGCAAGATGATGCATTACAGCGAAAAACCAGGCGGCATCGACATACCAGACATCAGCTCCTGCTGCTTGCTTTTACTCGCTTCTTCCACCTTTTGTATACCCGAGTTGACGGCTGCTACAATCAAGTCTTCAAGCAACGATTTATCATTATCTTGCAACAAACTATCATCAATATCAATGCTTTTTACCCGACGAATGCCTGAAATCACGACTTTCACCATGCCGCCACCTGACTCACCCGTCATTTCCAAATCCGACATCTCATCTTGTACCGTTTTCATGGTTTCTTGCATCTTTTTCGCTTGCTGCATCATTTTCGCAATGTTCATCGTTATCCTCTTACCCTTGTATTGCCTTAACCCTGTTGAGCATGAATCTGTTGAACATTAACTTTGCTGAATACCAGCAAGATACCAAGTCGGGTCTTCACTATGCGGATTATGTTGGAAAATCCAACGCTCATCTACTTGGTTGCTTGCTTGCTCTATCACTTGCCCAGCAGCATCTAAAGTTGCCTCATCCAACAAGGCAGTGAAATGTACGGCAACCCAATCTAGCTCAGACTCACACCATGTATCTTCAATCACAGCATTCAACATACCTACATCTGTTTTGCTGCTATGTTCAGCCAACCCTGCTATATCTGCGGCAACTTTTTGTGCCACATCTGCTGTACAAAACGAACGAATATCATCCATGTTTTTCGCATCCCAATCCGCTTGCATACGCATGAAAATATCACGCGCCGAGTTCAAGAAAACATCATGGTCGATGTCGGGCTTTGCCATAGCCGAGCTGCTGGACGATGTGGTGAAAGCATCATTGTTATGCGCTGTTTCCTCATCCTGTTGACCACCCAGCGGCGAGCCCTGCCCTGCATGTGCATATTCAGGCTGCCTTGTTGCTCCAGAAGCTGCTCTGCGCATAAACCAGAAAATGGCAAAACCAATACCCGCAAACAACAAAATATCCATGAAGTTAATGCCTTCAAAAGCACCGCCAAAGAACATCGCGCCCAACAAACCACCCATCGCTAAACCACCAAGCATACCCATCATGCCACCAGACTTTCCTGCCTGTGTTGGGGCTGCTTTTTGACTATTAAAGTTCTTTTGTGGGCTTGGTTTGCCAAAACTCTTTTGTTTACTAAACGACTTTCCAAAACTTCCGCCGCCGCCAAAACGTTTGGCTTCACTATGTTCAGCAAACCCTGTAACCCCCACAAACAACGCCAAAAAACTCAATATAAATACTTTTCTCATCGGATTTAACCACCTTTTCTTCTTTATTCAGCTGTAAAATATATACCTTGTGCCACTTGGGTTTGAAACATGGCACGCCGCAGCGCCTTATTCTCAACAACTTGTACGCTTTGAGCAAGTTTGCGTAAGTCCTGACAGCTTAATTGCTGTTGCACATGCCTTATTTTTGACTCGCGTATCCCTGCTCCAGCCTGCACACGCGTCCACACCTTGCTCAATCCCTGCAACTTGCATTGTTTAAAACACGCCTTACGAATCTCTTCATGCAACAAACGAATATGTTGCGCCACCACGGAATGATTCACCGCAATAATCAAACCCAAAGAGCCATCCGATTGCGGTTCAACAGCAATCGGCTCACTACTCTGCGCCATCATATTACCCACAATATCCGACCAATAGCGCCGCAAAATACCAATGCTGGATAATCGCAACATACGGTCTTCACCCAATATCTTATGCATATTGACATGAATAGGTTTCAGTTCAGATTTTTTTCTTTTTGCCATAACTAACGAAACACCTTAAAAAGGCAGCTTTTTGCCGCCTAAAATATGGGCGTGTACATGAAACACCTCTTGCCCACCACCTTCACGAACATTCAACACCACCCTATAACCAGCTTCAAGCTGCAATACTGTATTGGCAACATGGTTCACCCTATGCATCAACCTGCCAAGCGCAGCCTCATCCGACATATCTGCTAAGGTAGGCACATGCACTTTCGGAATCACCAACACATGCGTAGGTGCTTTGGGATGAATATCTTTGAAGGCAAATACATCATCATCTTCATACACTTTATCCGAAGGAATATCGCCTTGGATAATCTTACAAAATAAACAATCACTCACCTTTTTCTCCTTCACCAGACGCACTAATATCGCCAATCATAAGTTAAAGCTCCAAGATATTCATATCCAATGGCATGTTTAGCCTGACTTACTTGCACATTTTGACTGCTTCGTAATATGCTAAAGTGTAGCCCATAATCAAGCGTTTCATAATGTATAGCAAGCACACCCAGCCCAACGATAGGCTCTTTATAACTTTTAGCTGAGCTTTGAATCAGGCTACCATCTAAATATAACTGATGCGCAATGAGATTGAGTTGTAACATCAAGGACATATACAATGACCCTTCCAGACTATCCGCCGATGATCTGTTTGCCATCGTATGAATATGATAACCAAAGGTGTTCGGCACATAAGCAAACCCAGCAGGCAAATCTTGACCCAGCCTAAACTCCAACTCTGCTGCAAGGTGCGTACTTAGATTACCAAACCCACCACCAACTCCTACACTCATATCCCATAATTTTGTCGTTTGCCCAAGGTTCAGCTTTCTCTTTTTTAACATATGTATGTTCAATATCAGTTCACTTGGGTACTGCTCTGACCAGCCTTCAAACACGGCAAGATCACGGATATTGTGTACAACTTCTTGCGTTTGCTCAGCCCCTGACAAAGGACCAGCCACCCCCACACTCACAGCAACAGCATCCAGCTGCCTATGATCAAAGTGATACCAAGCATGTTGCAATATCAAACTGCCCACAAAAGGTACATCCTGATTGCGTTGTTGGATGGGTGTATCCATTTGGGGTGTATGTATGGTCTGCTGCACAGCCCAGCTTTGTCTATACCACAAGTCAGGATTTTTTAAACTGGGGGTAACTGCTGAATAATGTTGATACGAAAAGATATTTGAGAACTGCGCATCGCGGAAAAAGTAAAAATCATTATCCCAAGAAAACCGAGAAGTCTCCGCACTTAAACCTACTACTTCAGCCTTATCTGCTGCCCAAGCTGTAGCGCAAGCAAGTGAAAGATGAAGACACCATACGATACTACATGCTCTCATGATACTGATTGCTTTAAGTTTCAACATCTTGCCAAATAACTTAAAACTATCGCCTCTTTTTTGTTTTTTGATTGCTTTTTCATCACAATTTCAGCTTGCAAAGCTGCTGAATGGCTACCTATCTCTTGCTGATATACCAAAGTTAACGGTGATTTACCGCGCAAATACTTAGCGCCTTTTCCTGCTTGATGTTGCGCGAAGCGTCTTGTCACATCCGTGCTAATACCTGTATAAAGGCTGTTATTGTGGCAACGAACCAGATAAAGCGACCACAAACGTTCATTCATGCTGTTGTTGCGCCGCTTCAAATAAAGGTAAATCTTCAGAAACTTGATAACCTGTTCTTTTTGCCTCCAAATTGGCTTTAGCCAACTCAGGCAAGGCAATTTCGGCATAGGCAGCACAAACTTTACGCTTGCGGCAATCACAAACCACGCAAGCCACCAGTTCATTCATAAAACCACGGGCTTCTCCTTTGCGTATACACCAAATCTGACTCATCAATAAAACCTATATCAAGAAAACATGGCTGTACATGAAAATCATCGCCCAGCTAAAGTAAACCTGAATGCATATGTGGGGCTTAGCTAGGGATGACGTTTAAAACTAAAGCCCTGCAAACAAATGATGAATTTTTTCGCTCACTTCTATAGGTGAGAAAGGTTTTTTGAGAAAGGCTGTGTTCTCCATTTCAAGCAACTCATGAACTTTATCGTTGGCGGGATAACCACTAACAATCAACACTGGGGCTTGTGGTATTAAACCTCGCAACTCACCGATGATGTCACCACCACTTCTATCAGGCAAACCCAAGTCCAAGATGATTAAATCAATGTGTTCTGACTTTTCTTGGGCTTGAATCAAAGCTTGTTTAGCATTCTTAGCCAGAAAAATGCTGTGCCCCCAATGGCGAAGCAATGTGCTGGTAACCGAGATGACCACTTCATTATCTTCTACCAACAAAATCGTCTTTTTATCGGTGTAAGTATGCGGTGTCTCTGTATTCAACGTCTCATGGTGATGCTCTTGCTCCATTTTAACAGGCAACAATACAGAAAAACAACTGCCTTCACCCATCACACTACTCACCTCAATATGACCATCATGGCTTTGAGCAATGCCCCATGCCGCAGCCAGCCCTAAACCCCTACCCAAAAACTTGGTGGTATAAAAAGGCTCAAAAACATGTGCCAGCTGATCAGATTCCATACCTACACCCGTATCACGTATGCCAATCCCAATATATTGCCCTGCATCCAGATGATTTTGTTGATGCTGTTGCGTATGTTGAAATGTTGAAACACAAATGTCCCCACCATGCGGCATGGCTTCGATAGCATTATGCAAAATACCTTCCAAAAGTTGTGATAATTGTGCTTTATCCCCTTCAACATGACCACTATCTTGCAGCAATTCTAAAGTGATATGGGTATTATCTTGCGACAAATGTTGGATGCGCTCTAAAGCTTGGTGGATTAAGCTTTCGACATGGATAGTGCTGACATTGAATTTCGCACCCTGAGCATACGCCAAGAGTTGCCTAGACACCTGCACTGCCCTGATGCCTGAATCATAAATCATTTGTAATAAACGTTGGTTCTCTGGTGGTTCGTTGTCGCGCTGCAAGAGGATTTCGGAAGTGGTGACCACACCAACCATCAAATTGTTAAACTCATGCGACAAACCACCTGCCAAAGTATGTGCAACTTCCATACGCGAAGCAGCAAGCCGTGTTTTATCTTGCTGCACTTGCTGTTGATGCTCTTGGCGATCTGCCAACACATGATTCATCACCACGCTTAAACGCGAAACATTATCTTTGCTCACATAATGTGCAGCTCCAGCCCGCATCAACTCCACAGCAGTTTCTTCGCCAATACGCCCTGAAACCACCACCAAAGGTGTGATCAACTCCAATGATTTTAACAGTTTTAATGCCGCAAAAGCATCAAAATGGGGCATAATGTGGTCTGACAACACGATATCCCAAGTTTGCTCCGACAAAGCTTTACGCATGGCAGCTTCAGTGTCGACACGCAACCAGTTGACCTCATGCCCACTGCGCTCAATTTGTCGGGCAGATAATATCGCCCCATCTTCCTCATCATCAACAATCAACAGCTGAATATCAGACATTAGTTATACTCATAAGGGGATACTGAAGCGTTTCTTAGCGTCCAATAGCTGCCTAAATCATGAATTGAAGATGTGAACTCATGCATATCCACAGGTTTTTGCACATAACTGTTCGCTCCATACTGATAAGCCTTTTGAATATCACTAGTCTCGTTGGATGAAGTGAAAACAGCAATGGGTAAAAGTTTGGTTTCAGAATGGGCGCGAAGTTGTTGTAAAACATCTAAGCCACTTAGTCGTGGCAACTGCAAATCAAGCAAGACAAACTCTGGAAAATCTTCTTTATCCAAGATAAGTTGGTCTTGTTGATTGAAAAAATAGCGCAAGGCTTCTTCGCCATCACGTTTTACAATGATTTTATTTTCTAGGTGCATTTTCTGAAAGACACGTAAAATGAGTTTTTCATCATCCTCAGCGTCTTCAACCAGCAAAATGCTATATTTCGAGGTCGTATTCATAAGCGTACACTCCTTGAAGTACATATTAAAGGCTAATATATAACCTTTGTCTATAGCACTTTCTGCCGATACGATGCACATGCCCACTACGCTCCATTTGTCGGGCAGGTAACATATCCCATCATCCTCGCCATCATCAATCAACAGTTGATATCAGACATTAACTATAGTCATAAGGGGATACTGAAGAGTTTCTTACCGTCCAATATAGACCTAAATCATGAATTGAAGATGTAAATTCATGCATATCCACAGGTTTTTGCACAAAACTATTCGCTCCATACTTGTATGCCTTTTGAATATCTCCCGCGTCATTGGATGAAGTGAAAACAGCAATGGGTAAAAATCTGGTTTCAAGGTGGGCGCGAAGTTGTTGTAAGACATCTAAACCACTTAGTCGTGGCAATTGTAAATCAAGCAAAACAAACTCTGGGAAATCTTCTTTATCCAAGATGAGTTGGTCTTGTTGATTGAAAAAATAGCCCAAGGCTTCTTCGCCATCACGTTTTACAATGATTTTATTTTCTAGGCGCATTTTCTGAAAAGCACGTAAAATGAGTTTTTCATCATCCTCAGTGTCTTCAATCAGCAAAATGCTACATTTCGAGGATCTATTCATAAGGGTAACACTCCTTGAGGTATGTTAAAGGAGAATATTGCCCCTTTGTCAATAGCACTTTCTGCCGATATGATGCCACCATGACGGTGAATAATACGTTGTACGATAGGTAGCCCCACGCCTGTGCCTTCAAACTCTTGTTGCTGATGCAAACGTTGAAATGGGATGAACAACTTGGCTTGATATGCCTCATCAAAACCCACACCGTTATCCTCAATGTGATACACAGATTGCCCATGTTCTAGGCGTGATGTGAAACTAATCTCAGGTTTTTCTACATGTTGCGTGAATTTCCAAGCATTGTTCAATAAGTTTTCAACCACTTGCTGCATAAGATGAGGATCACCTAAAGTGGTCATATTATCTTGGATATAAATGTCCACTTCACGCTCTGGGTACTGCGCTTTCAAGTCACGCACGACTTTTTCTGCCATGTTAGACAAGTGAATGGTAGAAATATGCAATTCAGCCTGACTCACGCGTGATAACACCAACATGGCATCGATCAGCTTTGCCATACGTTGGCTTGCCTTACGAATACGACTGACAAAATCTTTGCCTTCAGCATCAAGTTGCTCGTGATAGTCTTCATACAAAGCAAGGGCAAAGCCGTCTAAAGAACGCAACGGGCCTCTTAAATCATGCGAAACGGAGTAAGCAAAGGCGTGTAACTCCTCGTTGGTTTTCTCTAAAGCTGCTGCGCGTTGATCTGCTATATCTATTAAAGAGGCATGTTCTGCTTGCATACAACGCTGTGTTTTATTCATTTGGCGGTAGAGGAATATGCCGACTATGAGCACCAGCAACATACTGATGCCTATCATCAGCAGCCATTGCGCTTGGTAATGTTGCCATGTTAACTCATGGTGTTCAGCGTGATGTGCATCAAGAATCTCATCCTGAAAATACTGCTGATCATAGTCACGCAGTTGATTGTACGTCACCCAAGTATAGCCTGCTGCCAAAATCAACACATAACTGATCATGATCATCAAAATAGAACGTTTGCACTGCGATAAATAAATTTCTGTGTTCATGCATATTTATATAGTTGATAAAGACATCAAAAGCAAGTGGTTACAGGTGTTCCAATGGTAAAGAAGAAATTACAAAGTATTCGTGGCATTCATGATGGTTTACCACAAGAAGTGAAAAAGTGGCGTTTTATTGAAGATACAGCACGCAAAGTGTTTGCTTCTTACGCTTTTTCAGAGGTCAGGCTGCCTATTTTAGAGCCAACTGAGCTTTTTGTCCGCTCTGTTGGTGAAAAAACCGATATTGTCTCCAAAGAAATGTATGCCTTTGAAGATCAGGGCGGCGATTCGATTTGTTTGCGCCCAGAAGGTACGGCAGGTGCAGTACGCGCCTATTTACAAGCAGGTTTGACCCGTTCTGGTGCCCAACGTTGGTTTTATATGGGGGCAATGTTTCGCCGTGAACGTCCACAAAAAGGGCGCTTACGTCAGTTTCAACAAATTGGTGCCGAATACTTTGGCACTTCAGGCCCTGTAGAAGATGCCGAAATCTTGGGCATGGCACAAACCTTCTTAGACACCTTGGGCATTGAGCAAACACGTTTAGAAATCAATACCTTGGGCTGCTCAAGCTGTCGCCCAGATTATAGAGCAACGTTGCTGGCATTTTTAGAGACAAAAAAAGAGGCTTTATGCAGCACATGCCATGATCGTATGGGTAGCAATCCTATGCGTGTTTTGGATTGTAAAGTGCAGACCTGCCAAGCTGCTTTGCCAGATGCACCAGAGATGCTTAGCCATTTATGTGCGCCATGTGATGAACATTTCACAGGTTTAAAACAAGGTTTAGCCGCTCTAGCTGTTCAATATGCGGTCAACCCACGCATCGTACGCGGCTTGGATTATTATAACCGCACTGCATTTGAGTTCATCACCGATCAACTCGGCGCACAAGGCACAGTCTTGGCTGGTGGGCGTTATGATGGTTTAGTTGAGTCACTTGCTGGCCCTGCCACACCTGCCATTGGTTTTGCCGCAGGCGTAGAACGGTTGGCCATGTTATTACCTGAACCAAACGATAACACTTTGGATATTGCCGTGGTCGCCTTGGGTGAAGCAGCACAAGCCTACGCCTTGCAACAAGCTGCGGCATTGCGTGCACAAGGTTTGTCCGTATTACATTGTGGTGGCGGCAGCGCAAAACGCCAGTTCAAAACAGCAGACCGTGAACGCGCTCGATTTGTGGTGACGATTGGGGAAGATGAGATGCAAGAAAATATGTTGATGCTTAAAAACCTCAATAGCGGTGAGCAACAAAAAGTGACACTAACGCAGGTGTTCAATATAGTAGGATAGGTCGATGAGCATTATCCTGTCAAAAGAAACAAGGTATTTTTTTAGCTATAACTGAAAATGCATGGTTGCAAGATGCCCTTTTTCTCCCTTCTCAAGCAACTCGATGCTTGTTTTTCACAGCTCACTGCAAACGCCGAACTTGGCATGAGCTGTGATTTCATGTCAAAAGGTTGCCGCAAGTTATACCAAGGCAGCTATATCATTTTTTACAAACAGAACTCAGAGGGAAGCGTAGAGGTTAGCAGAGTTTCACATAAGTCTCTGGATATCGAAGCAAAAGTTTAACATTGGGCAAGTGAGCAGAGGCAAGGGCTCACATCTTACCGCCATGCATTTGTTACCTGTACAGTTACCTATCCCAATAAAAAAAGGAGCTACGGTTTCCCGTAACTCCTTTTCAAAATGGTGCGCCCACTTGGACTCGAACCAAGGGCCCACGGATTAAAAGTCCGCTACTCTACCAACTGAGCTATAGGCGCAATGCCGCGCATTATGGTATTTGTTTCGGCTTGGTCAACCATAAATTTTAGTCAGCTGTTTTGTTCTCTTTTAATTGCCCGATAACCAATATCTTGACGATAAAATCCACCGCTCCAATCCAGTTTTTCTAAGGCTTGATAAACATGTTGTTGCGCTTGACCCACAGACTCACCCAAGGCCGTGATACCCAGCACACGACCACCAGCATTGACAATAGAGCCATCTTTTTCTGCTGTTCCTGCATGGAAAACAGTCGCACCTGCTGCTGCAACAGCATCAAGCCCTGCAATGACTTGTCCTTTATCAAAAGCAGCAGGGTATCCAGCTGACGCTACCACCACACACAATGCTTGGCGTGTATCCCAATCAAGGCGTACGCCTTCTAAACGGGACTGCGCCGCAGCCAACAACACCTCACCCAGATCTGATTTCAAGCGTGACATCAGCGGCTGACATTCAGGATCACCAAAACGCACGTTAAATTCCAAAGTTTTGATGCCATTTTTACTCAGCATCACACCTGCGTACAATGTCCCAATAAAGGGCGCACCACGCGCCTTTAAAGCTGCAATAATGGGTCTAGCAATGTTTTCTAAGACTTCCTGTTCGACTTCAGCTGTCACACACGGTGCTGGGCTATAAGCACCCATGCCGCCAGTGTTTGGGCCTAAATCCCCATCCAACAAAGCTTTATGGTCTTGTGATGAGGCAAG
>JAUZQU010000032.1 GCA_030950835.1 Mariprofundaceae bacterium
GCAACTGCAGAGACTTCATCTTGCCATAAATCAACAGCAAAACGGGCAAAATGGTGGGCAGCACACATCCATGAACCACGCGCTGTAATACCATAGACTTTATGATCATAACCATCACTACCACCACTGGCAAAAGCATCACCCAACCAAAAGTCAGCCGCCAAAGCTTCGGCATTGGCATCATCTGAATAACGCGCCGTACCTTTATCTGCGGCGACCACCAAGTAGCTATCATTCTCATCGGACTCATCAATTTTAATGCCTGTAGGTGCTACGGTGCCACTGCTGACGCGGTTATCGGATATGGATAATAAAGCACGAATAAACAAACGGTATTGTGCCAACACAAAGTCTGCACCTTCACCATCACGCACCACAAAACCACCTTTGGCACCTGTAGGCACAATTTGTCCATTTTTGACCACTTGTGTTGCCATCAATTCCAATACTTCTGTGCGGAAATCACTTGGCCTATCCGAAAAACGCAAACCACCCCTTGCCACAAAACCGCCACGCAAATGTACACCTTCCATATTCACCCCATGGACAAATATTTCACGGTAAGGGCGGGGTAAAGGAGCAAAATCTAAGCTTTGTGGATTGAGTTTGATGGCGAGAGCTTGCCCTTGTTGGCGAGCCCAAGCATTACAACGCACACTGGCATGAATCAATGCTTCTAAAGCATGAAACCAAGTGTCTTCTTTCAAACTTTGCACTTCCAACATCGCTTCTTTAAACTTGAGTTTGGCTTGTTGTAAATAGGCTTCTGGCATGGATGGGCGATGTTTACCTTCAAATACACGGAATAAACACAAACTTACCTTGGTTTGTTTAATCATCATGGCTGAAAGCGCAGCCGCAGACACATCAGGCATCAATTGGGTTAAGTGGTTGCGCAAGGCAATCAAAGCCAAAACATCACGGGTGCCTAAACCACAAAGAATCACCAAAGCATTAAGTGGATCATGGTCTGCTTCATGGTTGAACACATCTTGAATACCATGGCATAACCTTGGCAGACCTTCGGAATGTAGTTGTTCAGGAGCTAAACAAACAAATCGGCTGATGTGCATTTTTTTATCGTGATATTGAAAGGGAACCAAAGTTTGTTCCATGGTAATCAGGGCAAAGGCATTGAGTTTTTCGGTCATCATTGCTAGAGGTTCTTGTGTGGGTGCCAACATATGGATTTCCACCATATGTTCATCATCATTATGGATTAAATGCATGCGCACTTTGCTTTGCTGTTGCTCCAATACTTGTTCACGCACCAAGACATCGCGCACAAATTGTTCAGCAGGAAACTGGTCTTGATAACGCAGTGGCAGTTGATTTAACTCTTGTAAGGCATCATGTAATAAGGGGGCGGGCAAGCTTTCTTGCAACAACACTTTTCGCGCTTGGTCTTTCCAAAAAATTACACATTGACGCATGGCATGTTGTAAACTTTCAGGGTGCGGCCATTGTGTAGTTTGCACGGCAACAAAAATAAGATGCGTAGAGCCTACAGTATAATGTTCATGTCCAAATAGAGTGAAATGTAGGTCTTCTAAGGTTTGCTGCATGGTTGCCCAGATATTATTGCCAAAACGTTGGTTGTTCACAGCGATAAGTAGGTATTCGATGTGTCCAATGCTGGGGTTGAGTCGGGCGGTGACGACTTGGGTAGGGCTGTTCATGTCCACAATGGCTTTGAAGGGTTTTAACCATTGTAATACGGGGATGGCTTGCAATAGTGGCTTGGGTGCGCGATCAAATAAGGTGCGTATTTCACGTTGATAAAATGCGGATTGTTGCAAGGCATGATCTGCCGATAAGTCAGCCCAACGTTGCTTGAGGTGGGGTAAACGTGAGGCATTGATGTATCGCGCTCCACGCGAGAAATGACCAATGACTACAGCAACTTGAGGTTTGCCATCTTCTAACCAGCAGATGCGTATGGCTTCGACATGAATCGAGCTGTATAAATGGGCGAAAGTGGAGGGCAAATGCAACCAATGGATGCCTGCTTCTGCGGTGTCGAGCATGTTTTGCACATCGTTGGCAAAAGAGGGCATGATATGGTTGAGTAAACTTTTGTTTTTACAGATACCGAGGTCTTTATGGTTATGTTTGGCATGTAAGATGCCAAAAAGGATATAATGATCATCCAACATCCATTGTATGAGGGCGCTGTCGATGTGTTGTTCAGCTGCTAAAGATATGCTCATCTGCTCTAAATGCTGCTGCATAGGCTGGAAATCTTGTACGCTGTGTTGTACACCTTGTAAGATAGATTGGATGTGACGCTGAATCAGCTCAATATTGGTCGTGGTTGCTGCGGGAAGGTGAATAGCCAGCAATAACATGTTGTTTTCACCATTGGTTTGAGGCTGAGTTAAGGCTAATCCTTGCTCCTGCCTAGCAAACAATACGGATTGCTGTTGCACAGGTTGTATCTGTTGTTTTTGTAGATAGGCACGAATGGCATCAGGGTAAAAGGCTTGGTCTGGACAATGCACCATTAAAATATAACGGTGCAAACGACCATGGGAGAGCATTTGATATGCCACGCCCGATGTTGTTTTCTTTTTCGTGAGCAGTTGGCTTGCCAGTTGAATGACCGTAGCCTGAATTCGCCCGTGGGTGACACGGCTTTCCCATGCTGGTTGAAATAGTTGGATTAAACTTGCTCTTAATGTACGCATATGAATACCTTAGCCTATTTTCTAAAATATTGTTAGTTGATACGTGTCAATCAGCATCAATGATAGCAGCTAAGCACATCACATGCCAAAAGACGAAGGCATGTTTATGGGTTAAGGTGCGCCATGCGTTATCTTTATCAACCACCACCTGCACAAGCTTTACACATCTTATTTCAAGATGAAACGATATTGATGGTGGACAAACCCAGTGGTTTATTGTCTGTGCCTGGTCGGGGTGAGGATAGGCAAGACTGTATGAGCAGTCGTGTGCAAGATGTGTTCCCAGAAGCGTTGGTGGTGCATAGGTTGGATATGTCTACGTCGGGCATCATGGTATTTGCGCTTAACCAAGCTATGCAGCGAGACTTGAATGCCTTGTTTGCCAACCGAGAAGTGCATAAAACATATACGGCTGTGGTGCATGGATTGCTTGTTGAAGATAAGGGTGAAATCAATCAGCCTTTGATGACAGACTGGGAGAATCGTCCGCGTCAAAAAATTGATACAGAGCATGGAAAAGCTTCAAAGACTTTATACCAAGTCGTCAGCAGGGATGTAGAAAAGCAGACTTGTGTGTTGTGTTTAACACCAATTACAGGGCGTTCGCACCAACTTCGGCTGCATATGGCATGGTTAGAACACCCTATATTGGGCGATAAGTTTTATGCTCCACGAGCAGTGCAACAACAAGCAGATAGATTATTATTACATGCTACATCTATACGTTTCCAACATCCTATCAGCCAAGAGATGTTGGATATACATTGTGCGCTTGGTTGGTAAGGTGCACAGGTAAGGCGTTGTTTACTGACTATACTGCTGTTGGAAAGCTTGGATAAAATCTTCAAGTAAATGTGGGGGTAGATCATTGATGCCAGCCGCCGCTTTACGACCACCGCCAGTAGGAAACTGCATACATAAAATGTCTGCACCTTCTTTGCGTTGTAAAGGTGCGCGCACGCTGATGCGATAGTGACCATTTTCTATATGGCTAATCATAGCATGTGCCCGATGGGGGTATTGTCTGGCTAAATCATTGGCATAAACCCCTGAAACACGGCGTGACCATGCCTCTTGGGGCAACATGATGACTGCAGTATCGGCGTTGTTGCTTTGAATATCCAAAGCTTTGGCTTTTTCGATGTCCGAGGCGAAACCTTGGCTTAGAACTTGAAATGCAGCTGTTTGTGCGATGAAATCAAAGGGGTTGCTGAAAGGTTTTAAGGTTAAATACAGCTCTTGGGGGTGGAAATAGAGATCATCCAAGCTTTCGCCATAACCATTATAATTGAGCAGCGTACCTAGATGTTCAAGTTGCTGTAGCTGTTCTGCGGAGAGGTTGAGGGGTGTTGCAGCGGCTCTTGCAGCTTCATATAAATTATCGCCAAACGCAGCCACCACAGCCCAAGCTACATAAGCACCTTGCAGGTAGTCATTGACCAATAAACTGGTGCAAACATCGGCGTGGGTATTGATGAAGGCTTCTAAATGTTCGTGCCTTGGTATGTCGCCTGCAAAATGATGGTCGAAATAACGTATGGTGGCACCAAGTTCTAAATTCTGCCGTAAGGCAGCACGATTTTTGTCCAAAGAAACGTCTAAAACGGTGATAACATCACCCTTATTAGCTTGAACACGTTGCAGCAAAGCAATATCACGTTTAACACCTGTGATGAGGGTGCTGTTGAGTGGTTCTGCCAAACGCAGTTGATGCAAGGCGCACAAACCATCTGCATCACCATTAAAAACATCGAAATAAGTCATATCTAAATATTCACCTTTGCAATAATAAGCTTAACAACAGCTTGTTTTGCCATTGGGTTTAATGGCTTCAATATGGGCAGAAACCACATAGTCTTCTACACCTCGCCCAGGCGCCCAATCGCGTAAAAATTCGCGCGAAGCATCTTTAGGGGTAATGCGAATACAAGAGAAACCAGCTTTTTCCATCATTTGTTGCAAATCATCTATCAACTCAGCACCTGCCATGCAACCAGCATGTAAGACGGGGTCATTTTTCATCTCATCAGGCATCACTGCCGTTGCCACCACATCGGAGACGGCCAAACGACCACCTGCTTTTAAAATGCGGAAGACATCATTGAACACTTGTTGTTTATTGGGTGATAAGTTGATAACGCAGTTAGAAATGATGACATCCGCCGTGTTATCAGCAACAGGCAGGTTTTCAATTTCACCAAGGCGAAACTCCACTTGCGAAAACTGCCCTTTTTCCGCATTTTTCCGCGCTTTACTAATCATGGTAGGCGTCATATCAATGCCAATGACTTTGCCAGACTTGCCCACTTCGGCTGCTGCCAAGAAAACATCAAAACCACCGCCACTGCCCAAGTCCACTACAGTTTCCCCAACTTTTAACGAAGCAATAGCCCGTGGATTACCACAGCCCAAACCCATATCTGCACCTTCTGGAACAGCCTTTAAATCATCTTCAGAGTAACCCAAACGTGTAGAGATTAGTGTGTTGATGGCATCATCATCAGAGACACCACAACAACTTGCCACTTCGCCAGAGCATGCCCCATCATTGCTCGCTTCTGCGACTTTAGCATAACTTTCACGCACATTTTGGCGAATTTCATCCATTTCTTGTTGTTTACTCATGTTTAAACCCCTGCTGCGTAGAAAAATATAACGATTATTTCGCCGCAGTTTAGTCTGTCGTGATGACTTTGACTAGAAGTGCTGAAAAGATATTCAAAGTTGTTAGCGGTAAAAAATCTCTTGCCAAATAGCCTTATCAGGCAGGGTTATTTTTTATTATGAAATTTTATAGGAGTTGATATCCTGCATTCGTATAATAAGCGCAATCGATCTAGAGTTAGTGCCCAGCGCATTATTTAGGTAACCGCACTGGTTGTAAA
>JAUZQU010000033.1 GCA_030950835.1 Mariprofundaceae bacterium
ATGGAGAAACATAGTGTGTCGCGTTTGCTGGGTGCGCCGCCTGGTTATGTGGGGTTTGGAGAGGAAGGGGTCGAGTCTATAATCATACCATCCATTTGCTTCCCCCCTCACGATGTAACCATGAGCTAAGCGTACTGCTATTCTAACTTGATACAATGATAGACCAGACCCCTTTCCTCAATTTTCATAATGACGAAAAAAGCCCTTAACAAGCGCAGGCAGATTCGCCAGTAAGCTGGCTGGACGTTACTGACGCTCCGTCTGTATTGCGGGCATTATAGATTGATGCTTAGGGCTGGTGAAAACCAACTTATCTTTTCCTGAATCGTTGATGCTGGCAGTGAGTCCGAGATTCGGGTAAAGGTAGGTGGTGATGTGTTTATTGACTGTATTGATGCGCTTTGGATTGCCAAACTGCGCTTTTAAAATAGCGGCATCAAGTTGGGTACTGGGTATTAAAGTTAAGGTGTGAATTGTGAACTTTAATACGGCTAGAATATCTTCGTTGCCAAGGTTCATTCTGGCAACACCGTTGGGGTAAAGGCGGGGAGAAGTGCTGCGTTGGCGTATGGCTTCTAGCTGCTGCTCTTCGACATCCAGCGTTAACATCACTTTGCTATGGTCGGCAATGGATGGGAAATAAGCTTCTAAAACCAGCTTAAATTTCTTTTCTTTGCCTTCATCATGCAGTGGATACATAAAAATAGCGGCATCAGCGCGGCTACGCAAAGCAATTTCAGCGTCACGAACCGTACTTTTTCCTAAAGTTAAGCCCAACACATGCAGTTTTCCCGTTTCATCGATCCAAGTACGATTTTGTTGGAGGCTCTGGCTGCTTTGGAAGCTGGTGCTGGTCAGGTAATAGGTGGCAGATGCCATGACAATGATAAAAACAAGCGAAATTTTGCCCATGGTTATGAATTTTCATCCTTGTTTGTTACTGTTTTGGTTGCTTCTGGGGTGTCCTGTCCGTGGTTTTTGTTTGCTTTATGGCCTGGAATCATATCCTCATCATCCATCAAAATACGGTGCGCTTCGCCTTCCATATCATCATATTGATCCGAGTTGACCGACCAACGAAAGACAATCAGTGCGACAACGCTAAAAACAAGTGCGGCAGGAATCAGGGTTAAAATAATATCCATAAGTATGCTCCTTTAAGCAAAAGATGATGTTTTGACACGTTTATGAATCCATAAAGCATTAGCAATCACCAATAATGATGAGGCAGGCATTAAAATTGCCGCCAATAAAGGGTGTACCAAACCTGCCATGGCCAAAGGTATAACCAAAATGTTATAAGCCAAAGAAATAGTTAAATTCTGGCGAATTGTTTTCATGGTTTGTCGGGATAAATCCAAGGCAATCGGTAGTTTATCCAAGCCCCCCAATAAGACCACATCAGCGGCATGCGCTGAAATATCGCTTGCTTGCCCCATGGCTATGCCCACGTCTGCTTGGCTTAATGCAGGCGCATCATTGACACCGTCACCGACCATGGCAACGATTGTCCCTTGTGCTTGTAGCTGTTGAATGGTGGCGGATTTTTCGCTGGGAAGGACTTCAGCAATCACTTGTATCGGGGTATGTAGTTGCTCGGCAATGGCAAGAGCAGGGGTGCGGCGATCGCCTGTTAACATACTGATTTGTTTGCCTTGTTGTACAAGTGATTGGAGCACCGCCGCCGATTCGGGGCGCAGCTCATCACCCAAAGCAAACCATGCCAGCAAAGTATGCTGGCTAAACACCATAACAAGTGTATGCCCCAAGGCTTCTTCAGCCTCAAGCTGCTGTTGGGTATCACTGTTTAAGGCAATACCAAAGCTTTGTAACCAACCCATTGAACCAATGCGCAAATCTTCATCATCGATATGGGCTTGTACACCACGCCCTGCGATATTTTTGAAATGTTGGTAGTTAGAGTCGTTGGCATAAGGCTTGAGATGCTGCGTAATGGCTTGGGCGAGGGGGTGTTCTGAAGCATGTTCTAAGGCATGAACTTTTGCCCATAACTCAGCTGGATTACTGACATAGCTTTGCTGTTTGCGCACTTGGATATTACCTTGGGTTAGAGTTCCTGTTTTATCCAAAACGATATGTTCCAAGTGGGTCATTTGCTCTAAAGCAGAGCCGCGTTTGATCAACACACCCAACTTTCCACCCAAACCCGCACCAATCGCTACTGCCATAGGCGTGGCTAAACCCAAAGCACATGGGCAAGTGATAATCAATATGGTGATGGCTGTCATCATGGCAAAGGATAAATCACCCTGCCAAAACCAGAATAAAAATGTAGCCGCAGCCAAGGTCAACACAATCGTGACAAACCAAGGTACGATGCGGTCCGCTAAGTTTTGTACGGCGACTTTAGAATGTTGGGCTTGCTCTACCAGCTCTACAATTTGTGATAATACGGACTCATGCCCCAAATGGGTAGCGCGGATGTGCAGCTCACCTGAAATATTAAGTGTGCCACCGATGACTTGCTTACCTTTGTTTTTGCTAACAGGCAGAGACTCGCCTGAAACGATGGCCTCATCCACTTCGGAATGCCCTTGCAAAACTTCGCCGTCCACAGGCATTCTATCACCAGGTTTGATGCGTAATGTATCACCTGCTTGAATGGAGCGTAAGGGCACTAACTGTTCTTGACCATGTTTACCCAAGCGGCGAGCCGAGCGGGGCAGTAGCGCCAAAAGATGACGTGTGGCAGAGCCAGCTGTTTCACGGGCGGCTGATTCCAGAAAACGCCCCACCAATATTAAAAAGATAAACATACAAACGGAATCAAAATAGACGTGACCCTCTAAACCTTGGGCAGGGGCTATAGTAATGATGCAAGACCAGACAAAACTGACACTGATACCAATCGTGATGGGTACATCCATGTTGGGGCGGCGGCGTTTGATGGCTTGCCATGCTGAAGTAAAAAAACTGCGCCCTGAATAGGTGATGCCTGCAAAGGTTAAAACCATGGAGTACCATTGAAAAATTGCGCGCCAC
>JAUZQU010000034.1 GCA_030950835.1 Mariprofundaceae bacterium
TTAACTCTTGGTTGAGCTGTGCGGTGAGGCTGTTTCCCCAGAATTCGTAGAGGTTTTTTCCTTGTGGGGTGGTCAGTTTGGTGCCCATTTCAAGGCGATAAGCTTGCATCAAATCAAGTGGACGCAATAGACCATATAAACCTGAAAGTATGCGTAGATGTTGTTGGGCAAAAGCGATGTCATCATCTCCTAAACTCGCAGCATCTAAACCTTGATAGACATCACCTGCAAAGCTGAATATGGCTTGTTTGGCATTGTCTGGGGTGAATGGTGTATACCACTGTTGATAACGCCCTACATTTAAATCGGCAAGTTTCATGCTTAGTTTCATCAATGCAGCAATTGAAAAACTGTCTTGCTCACGCAATATGTCGATTAAAGCTTGGCTTTGTTTTAGAAATAAGGGCTGGCTAAAGCTGGAGTCGGGTAAAGTGGCGGTTTGGTGTAGTTTTTTGGCAGGTGAAATGATTAAACGCATGGTTTCCTCGTGACATAAAGCTATGATGGGATGCATTTTAGCATGGCTCAGTGAAATGTCTTGTGCATAACCTTCTATATTTTGACGAAGGGCAAAAGATAAGCTTTAATAGATAGAAGATTGTAGGAGTTGCAAGATGCAAACAGATGAAAGCATAAAACCCACTGATGCAGTACAAAACATGAAAGGTTTGTTGCATGTGTTTTCACATGATTTGCGCAACCCATTGTTGAACATTCAGGCTTTGAGCCAAGAAATGCAGCTTAGTGTGGTGGATGCACAAGAGGCAAAGCAAGCTCAAAAAGACGAGACTTTGCAGCAGATTTTGGATGAAGATTTGCCCGATACGTTGGCTTTGTTGCAAGAAAGTACGCAGCGTATGGACAGCATGATTGCAGGCATCAATGAGATTTATCATTGTATGTATGATGTATTGCAATGTGAGCAGGTGGATATGCAAACCATGTTTCAGCGTTGTTTCACATCGTTAAACCTTGAAGAAGAGAATATCAATCTGCATTGCGACATCCAAGCGATGGTATATGCTGATCCTTGGGCAGTGAAACGGTTGGTGAGTGAGTTGTTGTTGAACGCGTCCAAAGCGATTGCAGCTAAAGGACTGGGAATCAAAGGGGTGGCGGTGAAGCCCGATGTTTTGCCGCGTGATATTGTGGTGGAGGCGCAACAACAAGGTGAACTATGGCAGTTGAGTGTGGCGGATTGTGGTTGTGGTTTTGTCGCTGAAGAAATGAAACGTGTTTTTGAGCCATTTTTTACAGGTTCAGCCTTTGAAGGTGGTGCAGGTTTGGGTTTGGCACGGGTACAGGCGCTGCTGCATCAACAAGGTGGTTCGATTTCGCTACAAACAGTGGAAAACGGGGCGAAAGTGATCTTTTCTCTGCCTGTCGCGGTTTAAAAAGACGTATTTATCTTGTTTGAATGATGAAAAGCTGTTTGAAAGGTTGGCTTTTGTGCTTGAGGGATTAGTTTTTAGCCATGCAGCCAAGTGTGTATGACTTTTTTTCTCAAGATATAGAGCTTATTGAAGGCATTGGCAGTGTCAGCGCCAAGAAATTACGCAAACTTGGCATGACATGCCTTGGTGATTTCCTGTTTCACTTACCCAAATCATGGTTGGATGATAGACAGATGACATCCATGGACAAACTCATCGAGAAACAAGAAGTCCGTATTCAAGGTTGTATTCATCAGCGGCGCAGCCGTGGTTTTGGGCGCAAGGCATCGGTGATGTTGAGTCTATCCGATGATACAGGTATTTCCTTAGAACTCTCTTTTTTTCATGCCAATTATATGATGTCCGATGCGCGATTGCAGGAAGGACAGTGGATTACGGCGCGTGGTGTGGTCAGCCGTTGGGGTAAAACATGGCAAATGACCCACCCTGAATGGTCTACTTTACCACGATTTGAGCCTGCTTGGCAGCCCAAGTATGCCAGTATTGCAGGTTTTCATGGTAAAAAAGTGGGTTTGTGGATTCGTCATGCCTTGAAGTTGTTGCCTACACTTGCCAGCAGCCCTTGGGATGCCGCATTGTCTGATTATTCGCCCAATTATTCGCATGATTACGCGCACGACTATCCAAGCTTACAACAAGCTTTAACCAGCATACATTGTAATCAACAGCATGCACCTGATTCAAAGGTAATGCGTGACGCTGGCATACGTTTGCAGTTAGAAGAGTTGTTATCATATTTCCATGTGATGCGTCAGCAGCGACAACAAGCCGAAATCAGTTGTAAACCTATGCCACAAGGCATATTGGAAGATACATTTATCCAAAGTTTACCATTTCCGCTTACGCCAGCCCAGACAGAGGTTTGGGCGGAGATTAGTGCGGACTTAGCATCGGCTAAACGTATGCATCGTTTGTTGCAAGGTGATGTAGGGGCGGGAAAAACATGGGTGGCGGCATTGGGTATGCTGCGTTGTTTTGAACATGATTGTCAAAGTGCCATCATGGCTCCAACTGAAGTCTTAGCAGAGCAACATTTTGTTACGCTGAATGAACTTTTAATGCCGCTAGGTATATCTTTGGCACTACTTACAGGCAGCACTAAAAAACGAGAGCGAAAAAAGCTGCTTGCCGCTCTTGAGCAGGGCGAAGTACATGTATTGGTGGGAACCCATGCTTTGTTGACTGAAGATGTGGTGTTTCAACATTTATCCTTAGCTATAATTGATGAGCAACATCGTTTTGGGGTGGAGCAGCGCTGGGCATTAAGCGAAAAAGGGCAGGCTGTACACTTGCTTGCCATGACTGCCACACCGATTCCGCGCTCGCTGGCATTGGCCTTGTATGGGGATATGTTGTTAAGTGTGATGCGTGGTTTACCTGCGGGCAGAAAAACCATACAAACTCGAATTTTGCTACAAGATAAAATGCCTGCTTTGGCAGATGCTTTGGCGCGGATGTTAGCCGAAAACGGGCGTATTTACTGGATTGTGCCACGCATTGATGAAGATGAGGACATGACCAGCGTGGATGAGCGCATGACAACTTTACAACACCGCTTTCCAGACGAAAAAGTATTGGCTTTACATGGTAAAATGAAAGGCAAAGACAAACAAGCAGCTTTGGCGGCGTTTACTGAAGGAAGCTGTAGGATATTGGTATCTACGACAGTAGTGGAAGTGGGGGTGAATGTGCCAGAGGCGAGGGTGATGGTGATTGAGCAAGCCGATAGATATGGTTTGGCGCAACTGCATCAATTGCGTGGGCGCGTGGGACGCTCGGATGCGCAGAGTTATTGTATGTTGATACCATCTATGCAGATAAGTCAAACGGGTTTGGACAGATTGGCTTTGATGACACGTTGCTTTGATGGTTTGGAGTTGGCAGAGGCGGATTTGCAACATCGTGGGGCAGGGGATGCTGTGGGCACAAGGCAAAGTGGCGAAGCTGGTTTTCGTCTGCTTGACCCTGCTTTGGATGCCGATTTAATTCGGACTTGGTTTGAGCATGAGGTGCTTAGTCAGGTTGAAAATATACCTGAGCATATGTTGCACTTTTGGCGACCGCTGGCGGATGAAGTGGATTGAGAAAACAGCGTATTTGGGGTGTTGTTTTTCACTTGCTTTGCCTTGCCTTAGGTGTGCAAATGCGGTGTGTTGACAACCGTGTAATATGCATCTAAATATTTGATTTATATGTATTTTATCATGATGTAAACAGGCATAAATATAAAATAACTTGCCAAGCCATATTAAATATGTTGTTCTATATAGATGGCTACTAAAAAAGTAAAACAACAAGCAAGAAATGTATTAAAAGATGTCTTTGGCTACGATGATTTCCGCCCTCCTCAAGAAGAAGTGATTTGCTCTATACTTGATGGCAAAGATGCCTTTGTACTCATGCCAACTGGTGGCGGCAAGTCACTATGTTACCAAATTCCTTCCATCATGCGCGAAGGTACAGGCATTGTGATTTCGCCACTGATTTCCTTGATGAAAGACCAAGTAGACGCTTTGACACGCTGCGGTGTGGCAGCAGCATATTACAACTCATCTTTAAAAGCGGCAGAAGCGAAAGATGTGATGGAAAGGTTTGAAAATGATAAGTTAGATTTATTATATGTCGCTCCAGAGCGTTTGCTGACCAAAACATTTCTGAACCGTTTGAAGAAGATTAAGGTTGCTTTGTTTGCCGTTGATGAAGCGCATTGTGTATCACAATGGGGACATGATTTCCGCCCTGAATATGTGCGTTTGGGTGAGTTGCGCGAACAAATGCCAGAAGTGCCTATGATTGCCTTAACGGCAACTGCTGATGTGCATACCCGTGATGATATTGTCAAACGATTGAGCATGAAACGTGCAAAACGTTATGTTTCAAGCTTTGATAGACCCAATATCCGTTATTTGATTGCCGAAAAACGCCAGCCTTTAACCCAAGTCCTACAATTCTTAGAAGATTGGAAAGATTGTTCAGGTATTATTTATTGTTTGTCGCGCAAACGTGTGGAAGAAATGGCAGTAAACCTACAACGCCACGGCATTCGTGCTTCGGCTTACCATGCTGGTATGCCAGGGCGAACACGCGAGAAGGTGCAAGATGATTTTTTGCGTGATCGCGTTAAAGTCATCGTGGCAACGATTGCTTTTGGTATGGGGGTGGATAAACCCAATGTGCGTTTTGTGATTCACCATGATTTGCCCAAAAGTATGGAATCTTATTACCAAGAAACAGGTCGTGCAGGTCGTGATGGTTTGGAATCTGAAGCGATGTTGCTTTATGGCTCTGGTGATGTGAATTTGGTGCGTAGGTTGATTGAAAATGTAGAAAATCCAGAACAACGCCGCGTGGAAGTGCATAAGCT
Organism: Mariprofundaceae bacterium; assembly: GCA_030950835.1. Lineage (GTDB taxonomy): Bacteria > Pseudomonadota > Zetaproteobacteria > Mariprofundales > Mariprofundaceae > Ghiorsea. The sequence goes on from JAUZQU010000034.1 coordinate 4,819, forward strand.
GAACAGCATGATTTCATTGGCAGAGTCTTTGACTTGCCGCCGCCGTGTTTTGTTGGGTTACTTCAATGAATATATGGGCGAGAATTGTAATAATTGCGATGTTTGCCTTGATCCTCCTGAACAATATGATGGTACAGCACCTGCTTTGATTGTTGCCAAAGCCGTTCAGGCGCTGAATGGTGATCATGCTTCGGGTTATATTGTGGACTTTTTGCGTGGTTCCAAAAGTAAACGTATTTTGGACAAAAAACATGATGAATTGCCTGAACATGGCACAGGTACAGATATCAATGCTGATGAGTGGACATCTATTGTGCGTCAGCTGGTGCATCAAGGTTATTATGTGCAAGACATTTCACGCCGTGCGGCTGTGATGCCCACGGATAAATCAAGGGCATTGTTGGCAGGTGAGTTGAAGGTGACTTTATCCAAGTACCAACCTGGTTTGAAGCGTAAGTTGAAACGATTTACAGTGCCTAAAGATAATAACTTGTTTAAAAAGCTGGTGGAATTGCGTGATGGGCTGGCGGAAGCTGAAGATGTTGCACCACATGCTTTGTTGAGTGATGTAACGTTAACTGAAATGAGCCAGTTGGGTAAAATTGATGGTGTAACTGCCCCATTTGCGCGTATTAGTGGCATGGGAACGCATAAAATTGATGCCTATGGCGATGCGTTTATGGGTTTGATTCAATCGCATAAAATCAAAGCTTCATCGAAGAAAAAACTATCCGATGATAAACCCGTCTTGCTGGCTAAAGGGCCTGCGGCAACGGATGCGCAAACGTATTCATGGAACTTGTACAAAAGTGGTAAGTCAGTAGACAGTATTTCAGCAGAACAAGGCATGAGCCAAAAGACAATTTTGAACCATTTTATCGCTTTGGTTCGGGCTGCCAACTATGTTGAAGTGCGTGATATTATTGGCGAACCTTTTGATGTTGCCATGCAAGAGTTAAGTGATGCAGATCCGTATGCTTCTTTGTCTGAAATCAAGCAAGATTTATCTGTGGACTTGAGCAATGAAGAGTTCCGTTTGATTTTGGCATGGCGCGAGGGCATTGGCGTTTCATAATATCAGCAACCCACTCCCCTGCTTATTTGTTTGAGCAGGGGGTGGGTAAATTCAGAAATTCACCAGCGATTTAAACTGCTTTATCTTGATGCTGGATTGAGGTAAGCGGATTGATTTTTCAAGATTGATTCTTGAAAGATTGAATCTTTCTTCTCTGGCGTTTATCTGGACGTTTGCTGGGTGATGGAGATGCCATATTTTGGAACTTACGTTGTTCAGCTAGTTTGAGGCGCTGTTGTATGCTGTCGGCAGTTTCCTCGTATAATGTTTGGGCAATGCTGGCTGAGCCGCGTTTGTCTGCAAGGGCAAGTACGATGATGATGAAGCGTTCATCTTCTTTTTGGATGTGTATTTCATCACCAATCTGGACTGTTTTGGATGCTTTACAGCGTATGCCGTGGCTTGAAATATGACCACCTTTGCAGGCATGGCTGGCGAGGCTGCGTATTTTGTAAAAACGTGCAGCCCATAACCACTTGTCCATACGCACTGTTTGTTTACACATGATGACGACTCCTCATGGTGTTTGTTCAAAGTGAAGAAGTTTTTCTTTCCATGCCTTACCATAAGCAAAACCACCTAAGCCATGTTGTGCCACTATGCGATGACAAGGCAGCAACAGGGCGATTGGATTTGCCGCTAAGGCTTGCCCCAATGCTCTGGGGGCGGTGTTTAAAGCCTGTGCTGCTTGTGCATAGGTTTTTTGTTCGCCGACTTTTAGTTGCAGTAAATATGTGCGTAGCTGCTGTTGGAATACTGTTTTGGCAGGGGCAAGTGCTGGTATGGGCGCGATTTCTTGCTTGAAATATGCAGCTAACCATGTGGATACAGGATTCTGATGCGCAAAGGTGTGTGCAGGTGCTTCTTGTAGCTTGATGAAAGAGCATTTTTGACCATCCCAAGCATAATGAATCTTGCCAAGAGTAGAGAGGAAGTGGTATTCCATGGTCTGCATTGAAGTAGGGTTAAGCTGTTATAATATGAATACTTTTGGCAGCAGCTTTGGCTTTGTCTCTGGCTTGTTGTTCGTTTTCACCACGGGCTAGGGTGACTGCCATGCGGCGTTTACCGTGAACTTCGGGTTTGCCAAAAAGACGAAGTTGGGTGTCTGGCTGGATTAAAGCTTGTTCGAGATGGGCAAAGGCGACTTGTGTTGAATCTGCTTCGACAACGATAGGGCAAGATGCTGAGGCACCATGTTGGACGATATTGGGAATGGGTAAACCCAAAATGGCTCTGGCATGTAAGGCGAATTCAGACAAGTCTTGTGAAATCAAGGTGACCAAACCTGTATCGTGTGGTCGTGGTGAGACTTCGCTGAAAATCGCCTTATCACCCTGCATAAATAACTCCACCCCAAACAAACCATAACCTCCCAAAGCTTCAGTGACCTTGCTGGCAATGTGTTGGGCTGCTTGAAGCGCCGCCTCACTCATCACTTGTGGTTGCCATGATTCACGGTAATCACCATCGACTTGTAGATGTCCTATGGGTAAACAAAAGGATGTGCCATCACGGTGACGAATGGTTAAAAGGGTGACGGCGTAATCACACTCAAAAAAACCTTCGCCAATTCCCTCACCCCTCCCCGCTCTTCCCCCTTTTTGAGCATCATCCCATGCCTGTTGTATGTCTGTAGGGCTTTGGATGACGGATTGTCCTTTTCCCGATGAACTCATGATGGGTTTGACCACACAAGGTAAACCAATATCCGCCACCGCGGCTTCAAATTCACTTTGGTTGTCGGCAAATTGATAGGCTGAAGTGGCAAGGTTTAATGTTTCTGCGGCAAGACGACGAATACCCTCGCGATTCATGGTCAGCTGGGTGGCTTTGGCAGTAGGAATGATGGTGAAACCTTCTGTTTCCAGCTCAGCTAAGGTGTCTGTGGCAATGGCTTCCACTTCGGGTACAACCAAGTCAGGCTGCTCTTGTTCTATCAGCTGACGAAGGGCTTTGCCATCTAACATATTGATGACAAAAGACTGATGTGCCACCTGCATGGCAGGTGCATGGGCATAACTATCTACTGCTATCACTTGCACGCCAAAACGTTGCAATTCAATCGCCACTTCTTTGCCCAACTCGCCTGAACCAAGCAACATGACTTTGGTGGCAGTAGGGGAGAGCGGGGTGCCAATTTGTATGCCGAGTTTGCTGTCGGTTTGTTTGTCCATTTTTTGGTTATCAATGTGCTTGTCAATTTGCTGGTGATGGGCTGTGTTCATGTTGATTTCCTTGTGATGGTGCTGCGTTGCTGTCGCATGAAATAGAGTAATAATAAGAGCAATGTAAAGTTAGACCAAGCTGTGAGCCATGTGGGGCTAAGGCACAGGGATGATTTGCTGCTTGAGCTGCTTGATGAGGGGACTAAAGCTTGGCTGGAAGTGGTGCTGGCTAGGATTTGATAGTTAGTGGGCTTTTGGTCGTAGCTGATGACAGTAACAAACCATGTGCCTGCTTGTGGCTGAGAAATAAGAATTTGCTCATTTCCTGTATGTGCAGCTACGGAGACTATGGTGTTAGGGTCGCGTCCGAATTTAGGATTGATGCTGTACAAGGCATAATCAAATTGGGATGGGGCTGCGAAACGTAATAAAATATCAATATCATTTTGGGCAGCGCTGGTGATATTTAAGAATGCAGAACCTGCTGGCACATCGATGTGGTAATATTGAAACTCATCTTGATCATGGCGCATGATTTGACCTTGATGGATGGTATCGGCAATTAAAGTACCTATGTCCAAGTTGAAATGGCGCGTAAAGCTGACACCATTATTGGTTTGAATGGTTAAAGTGAAAGGAATATGGCTAAAACCTGAAATGTCACCGATATTCAGCGTGAAAGCACTGTTGGCAAAAGCTTTTGCACCCATATTTAAATTTGCCCAACTGACTGAGGCAGGGAAAACTGAGACCAAAGCATGGCTGCTGCTTAAAGAAGCGGTGATGCCTGTGGCAGCCAACCAGACGTTTTCGAGTTCAATGTTGAGGTTGATGCTTTCATTGGGGTCGAGTTGATTATTGTTGTTATCTGATAATTGGAGATCAGCGATGACAAGTTCTGGCTGGGCAGGCATGGTTAAAGCTTTGGCGGCGTTGACTCTACCATCGGTAGCGTTGAGCATTTTTTGGTTCATGGTATCTACAGATGCCATGATTCTGCCTTTGACTTCCTGATAGCTGAGGGTGGGGTATTGCGCCAAAATTAAAGCGGCAATACCTGCAGTGTATGGGGCTGAAAATGAAGTGCCAGAGACAAAATCATAGGTATTGGGTGTAGTGGTGGTGTAAATGCCTGAACCAGGGGCTGCTACATCAACAGTGGTCGCACCAAAATGTGACCATGATGTGAGATTACCATCGTTTTTATAAGCCGATACAGCAAGGATGTTGGCATGGGGTAAGCTAGATGGGTAGTCCAACACACGGTCATTATTACCATCATAATTGCCTGCTGCGGCGACCAATAAAATACCGTTATCCAATAATGTTTGCATACCTGCTGATTCAGCAAACGAAAACTGAGGACCACCCCAGCTGGCATTAACAATCTGCGCACCATTGGCTGCGGCATAATTAAGCGCTGCCAACTCACTCGCCACATCACCAGAAAACTTAAGCGGCATGATGCTGACATTCCAATTCACACCCGCAACGCCTATACCATTATTGCCCACAGCACCAATACATCCAGCCACCATAGTGCCGTGTCCTTCACCATTGCCTGCATCGGCGCTGGGGTCGTTATCATTGTCTACAAAGTCCCAACCATGTACATCATCAATATAACCATTGCCATCATCATCTATACCGTTACCTGCGATTTCGGCGGTATTGGTCCAGATATTGGCTTGTAAATCGGGGT
>JAUZQU010000035.1 GCA_030950835.1 Mariprofundaceae bacterium
CATCAGCATTCACCTGCCCACGCTCAACGAACGTGAAGAAGATGTTATTGTGCTTGCTGAACACTTTCTGAAATACAGCAAGCTACAACATGAGCAACCCATCACTATCCAACAAGACGCACAAGATTTATTGTTGAAACATACTTGGTCAGGTAATGTCAGCGAACTTAAAAATTGCATCCAACAAGCTGCTTTGAGCCAACAAGGTGGCAGCATCCAAGCTGCTGATTTGCCACAAAATTTACAAGATAGCAGCTTACAATTTGCTTTAAATCATCAGATTCAACTGGATCACTACAACAGTTTCAACCTGAAAGAAGCTTTAGCCTTGATTGAAAAAAATGCACTGATTGCCGCCTTGGATAAGTACAACTGGAATCAATATCATACTGCCAAATTCCTCTGTATGAACCGCACCACCTTGATTGAGAAAATCAGGAAACGTGGTTTGAAGAAGCCAGATTGACCGCTTCAATCCTTCCGTCTAATGCGCTGTTGTGCCAGCAGGCATATTCACTGCGATAGTTTTAATTTCACCAAATTGTGCCTCATATTTCGCCACATTTTCCAGCAATGCCGCAGCAATACGTTTAGCATGACCTGGTGATACCAATACACGTGCATTCACCACACCAACCGGTGGTGTAGCGAGGATAAAGTCCAACACAAACTCTTCTTGGGTGTGCGCCACCATCATTTGGTTGGCATACTTACCACTTTGCACTTCCCCAGGCATGTTGATTTGTAACTCTTGTGGGTTTTCGCTTTTATTTTCGCTCATCTTTCACCTTGTTTCCAGATTTCAATTTTTCGGTTTTTTCATCATCTTATCTATACATCTAGGTGCAGCTAATTCTGACTCAAGATATGCACATTCATGGCTTATTCAGCGCTGATTTGACCTCTTGATATAACTTTTCCAATGTTTCTGAATCCATATCTTTCAAGGACAAATCTCGCGCTTGGCTAACATCTTCCATTTGTCTAAAGCGACTTTCAAACTTACGATTGGTACGCATCAACGCTTGTTCAGGATCAATGTCTAACTTTCGTGCATAGTTCACCAACGCAAACAGCACATCACCAAATTCATCTTCAATATGTCTTAAATCTGCTTCACTTCCCGATGATTTCAACACTTCCACTTCAAGTTCAGCCACTTCTTCACGAATTTTATCCATCACACCTTGGTTATCATCCCAATCAAAACCAACCCTTGCCGCACGTTGTTGTTGTTTTGCCGCATATGCCAAAGCAGGAAGTGGAGGAATGCCATCCATCAAACTTTTGCGCTGTGTATGTTCAGCATCTTTAAGTGTTTCCCATTGTTCAAGCACGTTTTCAGGTCGGGCAAAAGCAAACACATGTGGGTGTCTGTAAATCATTTTCTCGACCAGACCATCAAAGACATCAGCCAACGAAAACTCACCTTTTTCTTCGGCAATAATGGCATAAAAGGCAATTTGAATCAGCAAATCACCCAGCTCTGCCTTTAACTCATCCCATTCATCCCGAACAATGGCTTTTTCAACCGCTTCAAGCACTTCATGGGCTTCTTCTAAGGTATATCGGCGTAAAGAATGTAAGGTTTGTGCTTTATCCCAGTCGCATTCCACACGCAAGATTTTCATCATGGTATCTAAGCGGTCAAAAGGGTTGTTTTGTGTTCGGATACGTTCAGGCATATTGGTTGCTTGGAAAGTGGTGTAACAAACTCCCCTTTTTCCCTCTTTTTTCTAATAAACAGCCGTTATCTTGCTTATTCAAGCAGACTTGGCGTAAGTTTCTTGCTTGCCATATCAAATCAATCACGTCCTATCTTCCCCATAAAACAAAGTTGGGTTGATCTGCCACAAGATATGAAAGCCTGCCTCACTTTTCTCCAAACATAATACCCCAGCATGACGAAAGGCTACAGTTTTCACCTCAGCATCACCCTGAACAAGCAACGAAACAAGCCGCGATAAGTGGGGTAAATGCCCAACCAACAACACATCTTCTGTCATCTCTTTTAAACGCGACACCCAAAGTTGCGGGTCGGCATTGGGGGCTAAAGCTTGGCTTTCTTGCATCTGTGATACTTGCCATGTTTCGCCTATCATCTTGGCAGTTTGTTGTGCGCGTAATTTATCGCTGTGTATAATGAGGTGGGGTTGAGGTTTTTCAAACAGGCTTAAAAAACCTGCCACACGGGTAATATCTTCTAAACCCTGTGCCGAAAGAGGTCTGCTTTCATCTTTACTTTTATCTTCAGCTAACCCATGTTGAACCAAATAAATACGCATTTATGCCTCCTCCTCCCACCCATCTCCAACACACATTGAAGCATAATCACAGCGCTGCCACAAGTTTACAACATCACAATCATGCTTCAATGAAAAGTATGACCAGTCTCACCGATTACCTTCATCGCTACCCTCATCAATCAGGGCACATAACTGCTTCAACTCATCCATATGTTTGGGAAAAAAGTGCCCTGCCCCATCTAGCTGCTTAAACTGAACATGACCAAGGCTTTTTACCCATGTTTCAACATCAACAAAAGGCACAATTTCATCTTTTGTGCCTTGGATGATAATCAAAGGACGTGTATCACCTTGCATAAAAGCAAACGACCATAAATTAACCGCAGGGGCAACCATGAGCAGCCTTTGAATGCGTGAATCCTCTCTTGCCGCTTGTAAACCTGCATAACAGCCAAAGGAAAAACCTGCCAAATAAAGCGGGCTATCAGGATGTTTGTCTGCTAACCAATCCATCGCCGTACGCACATCATCCGCTTCACCTTTGCCCTCATCCCAACTACCCTCACTTTTTTCCACACCCCTGAAATTAAAACGTAACACCGTATAACCCATATCTTCAAAAGCGCGACTCATCCAATACACCACTTTATTACGCATCGTTCCACCATAAACAGGGTGAGGATGACAGACCGCAATGGCAGGTTTATCGGCTTTTCCTTCTTGATACAGGGCTTCGAGTTGACCAGCTTGTCCTTGTAACATCACTTTTTCGTGATGATGTTGGATATTCATGCTATTGAACCCGATAACAGCTGTTTTTGGTAGTTTTCAGCAGAAAAACCCACCACAATACGCTTGTTTTCCAACTGCAACACAGGACGTTTAATCATGGATGGGGCATTGCACATGAGTTGTATCGCTTTATCTTGGTTGATGTCTGCTTTTTCTGCATCACTTAACTTACGCCACGTTGTACCGCGTTGATTGAGCAACACTTGCCAACCTACATCGGCACACCAAGCTTGTAAGGTGTTGGCATCTATGCCTTCTTTTTTGTAATGATGAAAGTGAAAAGGGATATGTTGAGCATCTAACCAATCGCGGGCTTTTTTGATGTTATTACAATTGGGTATGCCATACATGGTGATGGGTTGCATGATTGATACTTCCTTATGTTTTATCGTTTTGACTGATGTGTACACAGCGTTGCTGCTGCTGTTCGCCCAAGCTAATATGAATCGCCAAAGTATGTTCAGGCAACAGATTTGGGGCGCGTTCAGACCATTCAATTAAACTCACCCATGGTGCTTGAAAAAACTCATCTACACCCAAGCTTTGCACCTCATCTGCATGCCCTAAACGGTACCAATCCATGTGCGCAATCTGTATACCGTGATCGGCTTGGTATTCTTGAATGATGGAAAATGTAGGGCTAGGCAAAGCTTCATCACGCACCCCCAAAAGCCGCATGATGCCACGAGCTAAGAAACTTTTTCCTGCTCCAAGTTCGCCTGAAAGGGTGATGCAATCACCTGCTTGGATGTTGCTGGCGATACGTTCTGCCAAAACCAACATCTCTGCTTCGTTATCGATGCTGATGTTCAAAAGAATGTTCCGCTAGGCCATGCTTCAAGGCAAGTTAATGATTTTTTCCAAGAGCGGCGCACAGGGTAATTACGCCTATCATGTTTGAACCATGCAGCAAAGGTAGCTGCACATTGAGCCGCAAGTTTCATACGCTGATTATCTTGCACAATGGGGTATAA
>JAUZQU010000036.1 GCA_030950835.1 Mariprofundaceae bacterium
TCCTGCGAAATAAAGTTGAGTTTAATAGGTGTTTGCTACTAACGACGCAAACACCGCCAAAATAACTCCATCCTTGTGGAATATAGGCTTGCAGCTACGCAAAAACAGTGAAACTTCAGCCATTGTATTAACCTGAATTTATTCAATGCGTCATACAGCAATAGATTTAGCCCCTCTATTTTTCAACATCATCTATACTCAACTATTTTAACCACAGGTGTACTATCTTCGCTTCAACTCTACCGCTGCCCATTCTGCATCATGGTGGGTGGTGAGATGTTGCAAACCCGCTTGTTCATAAGCTTTAATCACTGTAGGCGCTTGTGCAATCAGCAAACCTGATAAGATTAAATGTTGCCCTACTGCCGCAGATAAAGGCTGCGCCATATCCAACAATGGCCCTGCCAAAATATTCGCCACGACCAGTTCAAACTGACGATCTGGCGGCGTATCGCCCAAGGTTGAGGTCAGTGTGATGCCATTGATTTCAGCATTCACTGCACTTGCCTGCACTGAAATAGGGTCATAATCCACAGCATGGATGTCCGATGCGCCCATTTTTCCTGCGGCAATCGCCAATAGCCCCGAACCTGCACCCATATCCAACACACTACTGGGTCGTTGAGCCAAACAATAACGTTCCACCGCTTGTAAACACAATGCTGTAGTCGGATGTGTTCCCGTACCAAACGCCATACCTGGATCAAGTACAATATCCACATCTCTATCGGGTAAAGCTGCACAAAACGAAGGGCGCACACATAACGACACACCAATCCGCACTGCCTGCCAATGCTTTTGCCACGCCGTTGCCCAATCATCATTTAAGGTGTGTATATGCAATTCACTTGCAGCTGCACCCAAAAGCAACGCGCCCGTTTTTAAGCGTAAATATTGTTGTTCTTGATCATCTTGCACTGCAAACCAAGCAATATAAAATACGTCGCCACTGTCCACGTCCGTTTCTTCTGCCCCACCAAGGGCAGCAAATGCTTGTTTCAACTGCCCAAACGCATCCTCAGACATAGCTTTAGCGTTCATTTTTAATTCTACACATGTTACATTTTGCATACTGCCCTTTCCTTGCCCATAGTTAGCGGATTGTTGTTGGAGGTTTTTTTGTGAGTACATCATCCCTATTTCGTTTACGCTTAAACAGCAAAGAGCGATTAACCGATCCATCATGTGATGATGTGGTGGCAAAATTAAGCTTTGAAGCCCTACCCCACCTCTCTTTGCCAGCGTTTATTGCGGGTCAATGTATGCGTTTAAACGTCTTAGAACAAGCGGATTTACCCCCTGCTTATTTTGCCATTGCCTCCAGCCCACATGAGAAGAACCATTATGACTTTGTGGTGAAAGATGTCGCCCCTTTAAGCCATGCTTTATTGCAACTTGAAGAAGGTGATGAGATTGAGGTCGAAGGACCTATGGGTAAAGGTTTTGATTTAAGCCAAGATGCGGGTAAACACATCATTTTAATGGGTGTGGGTACGGGTATCGCACCATTGCGTAGTGTATGGTTAGACATCATCAAAAACCGTGAAAAATATGGTAAAGTATCCATTTATGCTGGTTTTTTAACTGCCATGCACCATTTATTGACCGATGAGCTGGAAAGCCTTGCCGAACATGATGTTCAAGTCAGCATTTCTTTGGCTACAGGACATAACGATTGGCATGGCCCTGTGGGTTATGTGCAACATGCCTTAGAGAATGATAAACCTGATCCAGACAATACAGTGGTTTGTTTGGCAGGCATGAACGTGATGGTGGATGCGTGTTCGGAAACATTACAGCAATTGGGTTTTGATGATGAGCAAGTCAGACTTAACTTCTGAGGCTACCTTGAATATCAGTCTGCCTGTCTTGGCGTTGGATATTGGTGGTAAACGTATTGGTGTCGCAGTGTCCGACAGATTGGGTTTTTCTTGCCGTGGGGTGACGTGTTTGTTTCGCAACGACCAAGGCTGGACACGCCAAGTGGCAAAACTTATCACTGAATACGGCAGCAAGGCGATTGTTGTCGGCTTACCCAAAAATATGGACGGCACAGAAGGCGGACAAGCCCAAGATTGTCGGAATGCCGCCCAAGAGCTGGCAAAAGTGATTGATTTACCCATTGTTTTTCAAGATGAACGCCTATCCACGTGGACGGCCAGAGAGCGGCTTTTCGCCCAAGGTCTCAATGAAAAGAAAGTACGCGCCAAGCTTGATCAGACCTCTGCGGCTGTATTTTTAGAAGATTTTATCGCCGCCCACCCCCATTTAAGCAGCAAAACGGAGCAAAAACATGCCTAAACCTCTTTTTGGACTCAAACACCTCTTTGGCATTGCCGATTTAAGCCGTGAACAAATCACTTCTTTGGTCAACCTAGGCGATGATTTTATCGACATCAACAGCCGCAGCATCAAAAAAGAAGCCACCTTGCGCGGCAGAACTGTCATCAACTTGTTTTTTGAAAATTCAACCCGCACCCGCACCAGCTTTGAAATTGCAGGCAAACGTTTGTCTGCCGATGTGATCAATATCTCCGCTTCCACCTCCGCCACCAAAAAAGGCGAGACTTTGCTTGATACAGGGCAAACTTTAGCTGCCATGCAGCCCCATGTGTTGGTGATTCGCCATTCTGTAGCAGGCACTTGCGAGTTTCTAGCCGAATATTTGGAAAATACCGCCTTAATCAACGCTGGCGACGGCTCACACGAACATCCAACCCAGATTCTAACCGATTTACTCACCTTAAAACACAATATCGGCGATATTGCAGGCAAAACCATGACCATTGTCGGCGATATTTCCCACTCCCGTGTAGCGCGCTCCCACATGTTGGCTGCCAAAATCATGGGGTACAAGGTGCGTATTGTTGCCCCAAAAACCCTGCTTCCTGCCTTTGTCGAGCGTTACGGCTGTGAAGTCTACCATGATTTCGATGCCGCTTTGGCAGGAACCGACATTTTATACATGTTACGCGTACAAACCGAGCGTTTAACCACCAACTGCTGCTTCCCCTCCATCCGAGAATACCACGAAGCCTACGGCCTCAACATGAAACGCCTCAAAGCCGCAGGAGACCACTGCATGGTCATGCATCCAGGCCCTATGAATCGCGGCGTAGAAATCGCCACCGATGTAGCAGACTCCATGAAAAGCCTTATTTTAGAACAAGTTGAACACGGCGTAGCCATCCGCATGGCTGCATTGACGGCATTGTGTGGCGGGGCGACGGAGGGTGATTGAATGACAATAGAAAATATTACCATCGAGAATGTTAAGGGAATTGAGCATAAGTCATTTGATTTAAATATTCTTCCGAATAGGCCATCACTATTGGTCGCTCCTAATGGGTTTGGTAAGAGCTCCTTTGCTACTGCATTTGATTCTTTATTAACAACGAGAATGGACTTGCACGATGATCATTTG
>JAUZQU010000037.1 GCA_030950835.1 Mariprofundaceae bacterium
TTGATAAACTTGCACCTTATGTGGGTTTAGGCTGGGGTGATCCTGTATCCAGTGGTCTTCCATTTGGTTTTAGTCTTGAGTTTGGTGTGTTGATGCAAGGTACGCCACAAGCTTCCATGACTACAAGTGGTTTTGCAGCAACCACATTAAGTGCCGCAGATATTGCAGCAGAAGAAAAAGCATTGGAAGATGACTTGAGTGCATTTACGCTGTGGCCAGTAGCATCTATTGGTGTGAACTTTAGCTTCTAATCTTAGTGGCATAGTATGGTTTTTTATGAAAAGGGGAGCAGATGCTTCCCTTTTTTTATGGAGGAGGGCGAAGTGAATCCAGAAGTGAATCCACAACAGTGGTTGGATGAGCATGGTGATGCTTTGTATCGCTTTGCTATATTACGCGCCAAAGATGCCGACTTGGCTGCGGATTTGGTGCAAGATACCTTGCTTGCAGCTTGGAAGTCACGCGATTCATTTTCGGGCAAGTCCAGCATACGCACTTGGTTGATTGCTATTTTAAAACATAAGTGGTTGGACTATTTGCGCAAAGAAATCAAACAGCGCGAATATGCGACGCTTGCAGATGGTGATCCAACAGCTTGGTTTGATGCGAATAATGGTGCATGGGCAGCACCGCCAGCACAGTGGTTGGATGACCCTGCATACTTGTGCCAAAATGAACAGTTTATGCGCACTTTACAAGCTTGTGTACAAAACCTTCCCAAAAAACAGCAGTTGGCATTTGAGATGCGTGAGTTTCAAGGTTTGACGGCTACGGATATTTGTAATGTTTGCGATGTGTCTGCGACCAACCTTCATGTATTGCTGCACAGGGCAAGACTTGCTTTGCGGCGATGTTTAGAACACAACTGGTTTGGAGGTGAACGTTGATGAGACATGCTTGTGAAAAAGTCAGTCAGCTTACTTCTGAGCGTTTGGAGAGACGGTTAAGTTTGTTGGAGTGGTTACATTTGCGTGTGCATTTGTTGATGTGTGGTGCATGTCGGCGTTATGATGCTCATATTTTGAAGCTGCACACACTACTCTCACAACATCGCCAGCAACAGCAGCTTGATTTACCGCCACAACAACGTCAAAAGATTAAAAAAGCTTTGGATGACACGGTAAAACCTTCATAAATCAGTCCTTTGTGTTATTTGTTTGTGTAATGTCTTGAATGCTTTTAGTGTTTTCCCCATGTGTCGGTTATATTGTCATGGGTGAACAGCACTCAACTATCAAAAATACAGCTGCAACGATGGGTTTAGTAACCAAGACGTTGCTGACAAGCCAAAGTGCGCGTTTTCCTGTGCGTTGGCGTTGGACCATGATTGTGGGTTTGGCGGTGACTGCGGCAGTTTTGGTATTAGCTTTAATTGTCTTGGACTTAGAACGTGATGCGTGGTTGGATAATCAAGAAACGCAAGCGGGGGTATTGGTTGATCGTTTAGGCGATGAGTTGAAAATCCCCATGCTGGCAGGAAGCTCTGCTGAAATTGATTTTATCATGCGTAATTTCGCTGAGAAAGTACCCGCAGTGCAAGCTGTTTACTTTAGTGATGCCAGTTTGGTATCGTGGTCTGTAGGGTTTGTTGATGATGTTGAAGATATACTAAGCAATACAATATTACCTGAAGCTACGGTGCGTTTAACGGCGAAAACCTTGTGGTATGCCAAGCAAGTCACCTATGGTGGCACGGATGTGGCGGTGATTGCAGTACGTTATTCCGAAGATGCTTGGGCAGATCTGGCGAGTCAACTGTTGTTTAGGATGTTGTCGGCTGCATTTTTTGTCATTTTTTTAGCGGCTGTTTTGGTGTATTGGTTGGCAGGTCAAATTAGTAAATCGTTAGAAGATTTGGCATCAGCGGCAAGGCATGTGGCATTGGGCAACTATACGCATGTGTTGGAAGTTTCAGGCAATGATGAGCTGAGTGATGCGGCACATCAGTTCAACAAAATGGTGCAGGAACTTCAACATAAAGATGAAATACGCAAAGTTTTTGGACGTTATTTGAATCCTAAACTGGTGTCAGACGTGTTTGAGGGTGGCAATAGTTCCTCAATGTTGAACCGCAAACAGGAAGTGACCGTTTTATTTGCCGATATGGTGGGTTTCACAGCCTTTTCAGAATCCACGGATACTGAAGAAGTGGTGGATGTGTTAAACCAACATTTTGAAGTATTTCATAGCATCATTGATTATTATGGTGGGCATGTGGATAAATATATTGGTGATGCGGTGATGGCGGTATTTAATCATCCAAAGCAGAATGAACATCATGTGCGTAACGCAGTGATGGCGGGCATTGCGATGACGGTTGCTTGTCGTAAGCTGGGTGTTCTGCGCAAAAATGGTGAGACAGTGTCTTTTCGTGTGGGTTTGAACCGTGGTGATGTGATTGTGGGCAATATTGGTGCAGCAGAGCGTTTGGAATATACGGTGATTGGTGATGCGGTGAATGTGGCTTCGCGTATGGGTGGTTTGGGTGAAGGTGGGGAAGTGGTGATGCCCTTTGCTACATTTGAAGCGGCGGAAGAAGGCTTTTCCTTTTATGATATGGGTGAGTTGCAAGTCAAAGGTGTGCGCGATCCTTTGCGTTGCGGTGTAGTTTCGGCGCTGGATGAAACCAAACGACGCGACTTGGCATACGCGGTTGCCCAAGCTTTTGACATGACCTTACCCACGGATGTACGCATGATTATTGGAGATATTTGATGAAGTGGTCAGTATTGTTGTTCGTCCTTGCCTTGACTTTGCTTTCAGCATGTTCGGGTAAACATGGCTTGAGTCTGTTGTCGTCTTCGTATGAAACGGCAGTGGAAGACTTGAAACAAGGGCGGGTGATGGAAGCCAGAACCCGTATTTTGCAAATTGAGAAAAAACATCAAGATTATAAAGAAGCAAGGTCGTTTTTACGCAAGAAAGTCAACCCAGCACGCTTAAAACTGCTGCGTTATTATGCCCGGTTGGGCAAAAAAGAGGAAAAACGTCGGCATTGGGCAAAAGCAGTTTTGGCGTATCAAACTGCAGCAGGATTATCAATTCGGCCTAAAGCTTTATTGCGCTATCAGGTCAATATGGTGGTGCAGGTGCGTAAACTGCGGGCGCAAAGTATGTATGCCCAACGTAAAAAAGAAGATGTATCGTGGTTGAAATGGTTGAATGATTATAACCCACCTCAAGGTCTGCTGGGTGATGATGCTGTGTTTGCCACAGCTTTGCATGATGTGGAAAGCATTTCTCAGAAACGTTTGCGAGATACTTGGGCATTGGCACAAAAATATAAGCGTATGGATGTGCCTGAGTTGACTTGGGTTTATGCGGATTCTTATTTGCGTTTTGCGCCCAGCAGCAAAAAGGCGCAAGACTTGAAAAATGCGATGGCAACGGCGATTCCTCAAGGTTTTAATCTTGGCAAAACAACCAAGAAAAAGAAACGTGTGAAATCGCGTAAAAGTAAGTCAAAAATGAGCAAACAAGAAGTCGTAAAACAGATGGAGCTGAACCACTGGATTACGGCCAGAACATATGCACATAAATTGCGCCGACAAGGGCATTCCGATGCAGACAAGCTGTTAGCAAGTATTACGGCTAAAACCAAAACATTGGCTGAAGATGCTTATCGTAATGGTAACTTGGCGTTTAGGTTAGAGCGTATTGATGCGGCGGTGTCCTTGTGGGGAAAAGCGGTGAAATGGATGCCTAAAGAGCAGGCTTACATTGATGCTTTGCGTAGGGGGAAACAAATTCAAGAGCGTGTGCGCATTTTGAAAACTGAAGAAAGCGCAGCAGAGCGTAATACCAAGGTTGAGGAATAAATATGCGTGATTCGATTGTGATGCCACGCCGCAAAACGCGGCAAATTATGGTGGGTGATGTTGCTGTGGGTGGTGATGCGCCGATTGCTGTGCAGTCGATGACCAACACCTTGACTACAGATATTGATGCCACAGTTGCACAAATTCATGGTTTGGAAGAAGCAGGGGCAGATATTGTTCGTGTTTCTGTGCCTGATGCTGAATCTGCGGCAGCTATGCCTGATATTTTAGCGCAAACCAACCTTCCTATCATTGCGGACATTCACTTTAGCTATAAAATGGCATTGCTTGCCTTGGATGCGGGTGTACATGGTTTGCGATTAAACCCAGGCAATATTGGTAGTCGAGATAGAGTAGAGCGGGTGGTCAAAGCGGCGCAAGAGCGTGGTGTTTCGATTCGCATTGGGGTGAATGCAGGTTCTTTGGAAAAGGAAGTGAACGAAAAATATGGTGAGCCTTGTGCGGATGCCATGGTGGAATCGGCTTTGCGTCATATTCGTATTTTAGAAGATATGAACTTCAATGACATTAAAGTCTCGCTTAAAGCCAGCAATATCCCCATGACGGTGGCGGCTTATCGTAAACTTGCGGATAAAGTGGATTATCCGTTCCATTTGGGTATTACTGAATCAGGAAGTTTGTTTGGCGGCACAGTGAAATCATCGGTAGGGCTAGGTTTGATATTGGCTGATGGTATCGGTGATACGATTCGTGTTTCTTTGGCAGCAGAACCTAAAGAAGAAATCAAAGTCGGCTTTGAAATTTTAAAAAGCCTTGGTTTGCGTCACCGTGGTGTGAACTTGATTGCTTGCCCTTCTTGTGCGCGGCAGAAGTTCAACGTGATTGAGACGGTACAAGAGCTTGAAGCACGTTTGGCGCATATCCAAGAAAGCGTGGATGTGGCGGTGATTGGCTGCGTGGTCAATGGACCTGGTGAAGCTAAAGAAGTGGACTTGGGTATTACGGGTGGTTATCCCGTGCATACATTTTACCATGATGGCGAGAAATTTGGTAAAGTTCGCTCGAATACCATGGTGGATAACTTGGTTGCAGAAGTAGAGAAACGCGCCGCGAAAATCCGTGAAGATAAAGAAAAGGCATTGCAGGGGTAAGGTTATGCGTCATGTTATCATAGTTTTAGGGCTGCTTTTTGTGCTGGTGGGTTGTACACAAGAAACACAAAATAAAATCAGTCGCTCCGTACAAAATTGGACAGGGGTGAACGGTGTATTGGAAGTGTATGCGGGCAACAAGTTGGTCAAACGTTTCCTTGCCATTGATAAGTTGAGCACGGCTGTTTCCACCACCGATGATACGGCGCGGCCTTATCGTTTTGGTTATGGTGTGTTGGATGAAAACATGAATATGCGGGTTGATCGCAATGAGCAGAAAGTATATTTCGAATTTAGCGACTATTCCACGTCGTATATTTTTTATACTTATCCAGAATAAATATGCGCGATAAACTGTTGTTAGAGCAGGTCTTGCCAAGCTATGTTGCAGGTGTGAAGCCCAACTTACAAATGTATGTCTCCACTATCACAGAAGTGGCTCATGCTGGGCAGATTGCCGCTGCTTTGGCGGGAAAAGAACTGGAAGTGGTGGACATTTTGGATGTTAGCGGTGGCTGCAAGCTGCTATTACATGGTTCAGCACACTCAGGGTCAGTAAAGCCTGCGCTGAGACAGTCGGCAAAAGACTTAACCCAAGACTTTTTTGCATTATCAGCAGCAATAGGTGTGGATATTGCGCTGGTGGATGCGTTGCCCACGCCAAGTTTGGCGCAAGCAGGTGTGTTGTTCATGGACATGGACTCTACGCTGATTCAATGTGAATGTATTGACGAAATCGCAGGTTTTTTAGGGGTTAAAGACAAGGTATCAGCCATTACTCAACAAGCGATGGAAGGTAAATTGGACTTCTCCGAATCATTGGTTGCTAGAGTGCAGTTGTTGGCAGGTTTGGACGAGCAGGTATTGCGACAAGTATATGCGCAATGTATTTGTTTGACCGATGGCGCAGAAGACTTGATTCAAACCGTGCAACAAGCAGGCTGGAAAGTGGGCTTGGTTTCAGGTGGTTTTACATTTTTCACCGATTTGTTACAACAGCGATTAAAGCTTGATTTCAGCTGTGCTAATCAACTCGAAATGGTAGGCGGCAAACTCACAGGACGTGTTTTAGGTGCGATTGTCGATGCCAATAAAAAACGAGAATTGTTGCTAGCGCAAAGCCAAGTTTGGGGTATAGAGATGAAACAGACCATGGCTTTGGGTGATGGAGCCAATGATTTACCTATGTTACAAGCAGCGGGTTTGGGCATTGCTTTCCATGCCAAACCCAAAGTGCGTCAGCTGGCACCTTATGCCTTGAGTGTAGGCGGTTTAAATCAGGCTTTACATCTTATTTCCCCTGTGGAGGATGCATAAATGAGCATACAACGCATTTTAATTTACCCTGAAGACTGTCTGAAAAAAGTCGCCCAGCCTATCCAAGATTTTGGCACGGATGATTTGAAAACCTTGGTGCAAGATTTGTTGGATAGCATGTATGATGCACCAGGTGTAGGGCTTGCAGCACCACAAATTGGTGTGTCGTTGCGTGTAGCGGTGACGGATGTAAACTGGCGTAGCGAAGGGGCTGAAAAGCAACACCAAGTATGGATTAACCCTGAGTTTCTGTGGAAAAGTGAAAAGACCGAGATTACCGAAGAAGGTTGTTTGTCATTGCCTGATATGTATGCCGATATTGAGCGACCAAGTGCGCTGCGTTTACGTTGGTTTGATGTGGTGGGCAATGTATTTGAGGAAGATTTTGAAGGTTTTCAAGCTGTAGCTTTGCAACATGAGTTTGACCACTTGGATGGTAAAGTATTCATTGATTATGTCAGTGCTTTAAAACGGCGTATGATGGTGAAGAAACTCAAGAAGAAGTATTTCTCATGAGTCCAAAGTTAAAGGTTGTTTTTGCTGGCACACCTGCTTTTTCAGTGGCTTGTTTGCAGGCATTGCTGGCAGAAGAAGCTATCCATGTGGTGGGTGTTGTTTCACAACCTGATCGTAAGTCAGGTCGCGGTATGAAGTTGCGTCCTTCGCCAGTGAAACAAGCGGCTTTAGCTGCTGGTATTGAGGTGATTACGCCTGAAAAACTGCGTGATAATGATGAGGCTTTGTCTTGGTTGCAAGCGCGTGAGGCGGACATGTTGGTGGTGGTGGCATTTGGTATGATTTTGCCTAAGTCTTGGTTAGATACGCCCAAAGTTGCACCGATTAATGTGCATGCTTCTTTATTACCCCGCTGGCGCGGAGCAGCCCCGATTGAACGGGCTTTGTTGTCTGGAGATACAGAAACAGGCGTGGGCATTATGATGATGGAAGAAGGGCTAGACACAGGCGGAATATTCCTTGAAAAACGCTTGCCTATCAGCCATGAAAGCACAGGTGCTTCGTTATGGGCAGAGCTAGAAACCTTGGGTTGCATTGCTTTGACTGAAGCTATTTTCAAGATTGCTGCTGGAGAGTTGAAACCCGTAGCACAAGCGGAAAGTGGTGTGACGTATGCCAAAAAGATTCAAAATGATGAACGTATGCTCGATTGGGGTTTGGATGCAGCTTATATTGAGCGTTTAGTGCGTTGTTATGCACCAAAACCAGGTGTGCGCAGCTTGTTTTCGGGTAAAATGTTGAAAATCATCGCAGGTGAAACCCTGAATAAGCAACACCAACAACGCAAAGGCACGGTGTTGGCGATGCAAGAGGGTTTGGACATTGCTTGCGGTGATGGTGCGATATATCGCATCCAGCAGATTCAACCTGAAGGTAAGAAAGTGATGTTGATTGCCGACTTTTTGCGTGGCTCGCAGATGGCTGTGGGTGATGTGTTGGGTGATGTGTAGATAGTTAGAACGAAAAGGAGTCATCATGAAGAAGTTACACATAGCTATCTCAACAAACAAAATGGAAGAAACTGTAAAAGATTACAGTATTCGCTTGGACATGGAACCATGTTTTTTTATTTCAAATGAGTATGCTCTTTGGCGAACAGATGCATTAAATGTTTCTGTTCGCCAAGACCCAACTTGCACTCCTGGCGAACTTAGACATTTAGGATGGGAAGATGATTCTGCCCCGAACTTTAGTAAGGAAGAAGATGTTAATGGTATCACTTGGGAGAGGTTCAGTGCTCAGCAACAGGCGAATGAAATCAACGATTTATTAGAACTATCAACCAAAGTGAAAGTTCTAATAAATCAATGTGATGCAAAACGTACGTATTATTTAAACGATATACAGGATAAGGTTAACTGATGCAAAAGCAGGGTGTAGTGATTGAAGTGGTAGCTGATCATGTGGTGATTCGCTCGGAAAAAGAGTCCTCTTGTGGTTCGTGCGCGGGTAAAGCGTCTTGTGGCACTTTAGGCTCTTGGGATATTGCCAAAAAACAAAAAAATCAAATCGATATTACCCTGCCCAATACTTTGCAGGCGCAAGTTGGTGATGTGGTGACGGTGGAAGTGCCTGACAATTTGATTTTAAAGGCAAGTATGATGTTTTATGGTCTGCCTGTGTTGGCTTTTTTATTATTAGGTGGTTTGAGTTTTGTATTGGCTGATGCGGCAGGTTGGTCGGGTGACTTATTCTCAGCCTTAGGCGGATCTTCTGGCGCAATGTTCATCTGGATTTGGTTGATGCAACGCCCCAACACCATGCCTTTACCTGTCATGGTGAACAAACAAGGATGATGAAGGCTGCGATAGCTGATATTCATTCAACATTCATCTTTCGCCATCACACTTTTGTCATCTTGATATGCTAAGGAGATTACTTTGAAAAAAACGATGATATTGTATGTAGCAGCAGTGCTTTGTTTGAGTATTCCGACATGGGTTTTAGCGATGCCTGCCAGTTTTGCCGATTTGGCAGCAGCGCAGAAGGCTTCGGTGGTGAATATTAGTACTACCGAGTATGCCAAAACGCAGAATCGCCGCTCGTATTCACCCTTTGGCAACCTTCCTGATTCGCCATTCAATGATTTCTTCCATGATTTTTTAGAACAAATGCCACAACAAAAAAAGCAAGAGCGCCATGCTTTAGGCACAGGTTTTATCCTTTCCAAACAAGGTTATATTGTTACCAACAACCATGTGGTCAAAGATGCTGATGAAATTGTAGTCACCAATAGTGAAGGTGTTGAATTTGAGGCTGAACTGATTGGCACAGATCCTAAGTTGGATTTAGCCCTGTTGAAAATCCAAAGTAAGCAGCTGCGCCCAGTGACCTTGGGCAATTCCGATAAGATGCGAGTAGGAGATTGGGTGGTTGCTATTGGTAACCCTTTTGGCTTGGAACAAACGGTGACGGCGGGTATTGTCTCTGCTAAAGGTAGGGTGATTGGCTCTGGTCCTTATGATGATTTTATTCAAACCGATGCCGCGATTAACCCTGGTAATTCGGGCGGGCCTTTGTTTAACGTTCGAGGCGAGGTAATTGGTATCAAGACGGCGATTATATCGCAAAGTGGTGGTAATAATGGCATTGGTTTTGCCATTCCTATCAATTTGGCGAAGTCGGTATTTAAAGATTTGCGCGAAAATGGGCATGTTAGACGGGCAAGGCTTGGGGT
>JAUZQU010000038.1 GCA_030950835.1 Mariprofundaceae bacterium
ATTCTAAGTTGCACGTTGTTTTCTGCCATTTCCGGCTCCTCGGTGGCGACCGCTGCAACCATTGGTACGGTCGCCATTCACGAAATGGAGAATCGGGGTTATGACCGTTCATTTACGTTCGGTTTGTTGGCGGCCGGGGGAACTCTGGGTATTCTCATACCGCCATCAATCCCGCTAATTCTCTATGGCATCATCACCGAAGAATCGATCCCCACTTTGTTCAAAGCAGGCATTGGACCGGGGCTTTTCCTGGCCAGCATGTTCATTCTCTACAGCATCAGTTATGCGAAGCTGGGCGGCGGATATACGCCTGTCGACCGCGCCAGTTGGTCGGTTCGCGCCCGGGCCAGCCTTTTTGCCCTGCCCACGGTATTACTTGCAACTGCGATTATCGGCTCGATTTATACCGGCGTCGCCACCCCGTCGGAGAGCGCCGGTGTTGGCTTTGTGCTTGCCATGATTATCACCTTCGCCATGGGCCGGATGAACTGGGAGAAGCTGCGTGAGGCGGTTCACGCCTCCATGGCAACAACGGTTATGGTGTTCATGATTATTGCAGGCGCAAAGGTATTTTCCTACGCCATTACGCTGTATCTCATTCCGCAAAACATTTCCGCGCTGCTGACGGCCAATATATCCGACCCCAACCTGTTCATTCTGGCCGTGGGTCTGGTGTTATTACTGATCGGCTTCTTTTTGGAATCCCTGTCGATGCTGTTGATCATGGTGCCGGTGCTGTTTCCATCGTTGGAAGCCATGGGCATTAACCCCATCTGGTTCGGGATTTTCTTTGTGGTGCTGATTGAAACGGCACTGATCACGCCACCTGTCGGCATGAACCTGTTTATCATTCAAGCAGTTGGCAAAGCCGAGATTGGCGAGGTGGTGCGCGGCGCCTTGCCCTTCGCTGCCATCATGCTCACAACATCAGTATTGTTGTGGTTCTGGCAGGACCTGGCGCTCTATAACGCCTATCGGTTTTAACAGGTAACGCATCATAACCTATCGCGCCGTCATTCTCGAATGATCCGCAGGATCACTTCGGGAATCCAGAATTTGTATTTTCCGCTCTGGATCTCCGAAGCAGGCTTTGCCTGTTCGAAGATGACGATTACAATGCATTTGAGATCAGTTGCTTCCGGTTTTTGCGTTCAAAACCCGTATAAACCACCGAATTTTTGATTGAGGTACTCCACCAGCGCATGTTCATCGGCTTCCTTGCCACAGGCCTGTCGCATCAGGTCGCGCGCCGGATAGACGTTTCCCTTTCGGTGAATGTTATCTTCAAGCCAGTTTGACAGGGGCGAAAGTTCACCCCGTGCGATGCAGTGATCGCGGTCAGGGAGAGTCTTGCCCATGGCGGCAAACAATTCAGCTGCATACATGTTGCCCAGCGAATAGGTCGGAAAATAGCCGAACAGACCGACAGCCCAGTGAATATCCTGCAGGACGCCGTTGGAAGCGCGATCAATTTTTCGGCCAAAATCTGCGAAAAATCGATCATTCCAGGCCTCTTCGAGATCGGCAACTTCCAGATCACCACTGATCAGCTGTTGCTCCAGATCAAACCGCATCAATACGTGCAAATTGTAATGGACTTCATCGGATTCAGTACGAATGAACCCGCTTTCTACCCGGTTGACCACAGCAAATAATTCGTCCGGTCCATCAACGCCGATATCACCGAACACATCGACCATTTGCGGATAAAGCCAGTCCATGAAGGCTCGACTGCGGCCAATCTGGTTTTCCAGCATGCGGCTCTGGCTTTCATGGATACCCATGGAGGCGTGCCCGCCTGCCGGAGTTCGATCCATCGCCGGATCGCGGCCGTTTTCATAATTGGCATGGCCGACTTCGTGAATGGCGGAATAGAGGCAATCGAAAACATTCTCGGGATTAACCCGGGTGGTAACGCGGGAATCACTGCGATAGCCGGAGGAAAACGGATGTACGGACCGGTCCATCCGCCCGGCATCCCAGTCATAGTTGAATACCGTTGCCAGGCGCCGGGCCATTTCCATCTGTTTCGCCTCGTCGAACCTGCCCGTCAGCGGTTTTGGTTGAAATGACGAATTTTCAATCTTTCCCCGCAATGCGACCAGCGCCGGCCGCAATTTTCCAAGAATATTGGTCAGGTTTTCAGTGCTCATGCCAGGCTCGAAACCATCGAGTAGTGCATCATAAAGATCACCACCATCTTGTTGCAGGCAGGCTGCTTCCTCACGTTTCAGGTTTAAAATCTCGGTCAGTGTCGGTGCAAATTCGGCAAAATTGTCGGCTTTCCTGGCACTTGCCCACACCCCTTGAGCCAATGAAGTCAGCCGCGACAGGTCCTCTGCAAGTTTTGCCGGTAATTTGTTGGCTCGGTCGTAACTGCGGCGTGCTTCGCGAATATTGGCTTTTGCCGCGTCGTCGCGGCCCGTTGGATCGATCGCATTGAGCCAGTCACCGATTTGTGGATCGGTATTCCGGGCGTGGCCAATGCCGGCCACTCGGGCATTCAAACGACCGATGCCAACTGCACCGGGCTCTACAGCTGGGTTGCAGAGGGAAGCGGCTTTACGCCGCCCAATTGCCAGTGATGCTCAGAGCTGGCTGAGGTCAAAGGGCACGCCGAAGATTACTTCG
>JAUZQU010000039.1 GCA_030950835.1 Mariprofundaceae bacterium
GGCGCGATAAGAATGGAGGAGAGGTGTATGTAGCCTTGAATCTAACGCCAGTGCCACGTCCAAGCTATCGTTTGGGGGTTACTCAAGCTGGATTTTATGCCGAGTTACTCAATACCGATGCTGCTGAATATGCTGGCTCAAACATGGGCAATGCAGGTGGGGTTCATAGTTTGGATGTTGGGGCGATGGGTAAGCCGTATGCGATTGATGTGATTTTGCCACCGTTATCTTGCGTGGTCTTACAAAAGCAATAATATGAGAGTTTGATGTTGGCAATCTAAGAATAAGGTGGCTCGGGAGCGCAAAAGGGGGGAGAGGCTGCGCTCAACCGAGCCGCTGCGCACTTTAGCTTTAAGATGAAGAATGTCATGTGTTATTTTTCATGTCGATGTTGCAAGCTGTATAACAGCAGTAATCTTGGTGATGATATTATCTTTTGCCTGTATCCTAGGGTGAACATATCAAGATTTTTTCTGCAATTTTAGACAGCCTTGGCGACGTTTACCACATGGGGTTTGTGCAAGGTTTCTTGGCTTAAACAAAACACATGATTTTATGCTGGAAGCAGGTTATCTTGCGACAAAATTATGATCTCTAGACCCGATATGAGGCTGGGTGTCTGGCGTTATTTTTTGATTTTCATTTGGCTTAAATCCATAATACACTCTTTTTAGTTGAGAATATATTTTTTGGAAGTCTTGTCGAATCAAAGGGTTGCGTAAGATGTTGTATGTTCATGTCAGGTTGAGAGACGACAGACTGTTTTATCATGAGGGGAATCCATGTTAAAGATATTGACCAATTTTTTTGGTGATCGTAACGGGCGTGTGCTTAAAAAATTGTATCCTGCTTTGGCGAGAATCAATGCCTTTAGTGATGTTACTGCCAAGCTAGATGATGCCGCATTACAAGCGAAGACGACTGAGTTTCGGACGCGCATTGAGCAAGGTGAAAGCCTTGACGATCTGTTGCCAGAAGCATTTGCGGTGGTGCGTGAGGCATCGGACAGGGTATTGTCTATGCGTCATTTCGACGCACAACTGTTGGGCGGTGTTATTTTACATCAAGGTAAGATTGCCGAGATGAAGACGGGTGAGGGTAAAACCTTAACGGCAACATTGGCTATATATTTGAATGCTTTGTCGGGCAAGGGCGCACATGTGGTGACCGTGAATGACTATTTGGCAAGCCGTGATGCTGAACAAATGGGTCAATTGTATGGCTTTCTAGGTTTGACGACAGGCGTGATTGTTAGCGGTATGGAACATGCAGCGCGTCAAGCAGCTTATGCAGCAGATATCACTTATGGTACGAATAACGAGTTTGGTTTTGATTATTTACGCGATAATATGGCGTTTTCTTTGGCAGAACTGGTGCAACGTGGGTATAACTTTGCCATTGTGGATGAAGTGGACTCGATTCTGATTGATGAAGCGCGCACACCGCTGATTATTTCTGGCCCTACAGAGCAAGCAGGTGAGCTTTATACTTTGGGTGATAAGCTGGCTCGTAAACTGGTGCCAGAAGATTATGATTTGGATGAAAAAGATAAAGTAGTGTCGTTTACCGAAAGTGGCATGGAACATATTGAAGATTTATTTCGCGAAGTAGGGCATTTAACTGACGGTAGTGGTTTGTATGACCCTGAAAATATCAATTTATTACACGCAGCGACCCAAAGTTTGCGTGCGCATACTTTATTTATGCGTGAAAAAGAATATATCGTGCGCAACGATGAAGTGGTGATTATTGATGAGTTTACAGTGCGCATGATGGCAGGTCGCCGTTATTCGGATGGTCAACATCAAGCCTTAGAAGCCAAGGAAGGCGTGACCATTCAGGCGGAAAACCAAACGTTATCGTCGATTACCTTCCAAAACTTTTTCCGTTTGTATGGCGTGTTGTCTGGCATGACAGGTACAGCCGATACCGAAGCTGAAGAATTCAATAAAATCTACAAGCTTGAAGTGGTCATTTTACCGACCAACCGAGATATGGTACGCCATGATATGGGTGACTTGATTTATCGGGATGCCGAAGATAAATATGATGCCATTATTGAAGATATCGTGGGTACACATGCTACAGGTGCGCCTGTATTGGTGGGTACAACATCGATTGATAAGTCTGAATTTTTAGCTGATTTATTGAAGAAAAAAGGCATTCCACATGAAGTGCTAAATGCCAAACACCATGAGCGTGAAGCGGATATTGTGGGGCAAGCTGGGCGCAAAAATGCGATTACCATTGCCACGAATATGGCTGGACGGGGTACGGACATCGTATTGGGTGGTAATCCTGATATGTTGATTGCGGCATTGCCGAAAAAATTAAGTGATAATGAACGTGCAAAACGGGCTGCGGAAATTAAAGAGGCTTGTAAAGTCGAACATGAAGAAGTGGTCGCGGCGGGTGGTTTGCATATTATTGGTACTGAACGCCATGAATCGCGTCGTATTGATAATCAGTTGCGTGGGCGTGCAGGTAGGCAGGGTGACCCTGGTTCAACCCGCTTTTATTTGTCGCTTGAAGATGATTTGATGCGCATTTTTGGTGGCGATAAAATGCAAAATATGCTGACCAAAATGGGCTTTAGCAAAGGCGAAGTGATTGAACATCCGTGGGTGAGCAAAGCGATTTCCAATTCACAGAAGAAAGTGGAAGGGCGCAATTTTGATACGCGTAAACAACTGCTTGAATATGATGATGTGATGAATAAACAACGTGAGGTAATTTATAACCAACGTCGGGATGTGTTAGAAGCTGAAGACGTGCAGGATGTGATGCAGGATATGGCATTGGATTATGCGGATCGTTTAATAGAGACGTATTTAAATGATATTCCTGATGCTTGGGATGTAGATGGTTTGCAGCAGGATATGGCAGATAAGTTGGGTATCGACGCGGATGTACAAGCTTGGGTGGACGCAGATGATGTGGAAACCAATGCCCAAATGACACCAAAAATCGTCCAAGCTATGACGGAACATATGGCAGTCAAAGAAGAACAAACGGGTGATGGGCAGTTGCGCGGGTTTGAGAAATGGTTGTTATTACATGTCTTGGATCAGCATTGGAAAGAACATTTGTTGGCGATGGATCATTTGCGTCAAAGCGTGGGTTTGCGTGGTTATGCGCAGAAAAATCCAGTTCAAGAGTATAAACATGAATCGTTCAAGTTGTTTAGCGGCATGTTGGACAAAGTGCGCGTGGAAGCGGTGACCACTTTGTTTCGTGTGGAAGTGAAAGAGCCGCCAAAACCAGAGCCAAAACCTGAAAACATCCAATATAACCGTGTGGATAATACACCAGCGGAAAAAGTTGAAACATTCAAGCGTGACCAGCCTAAAGTGGGGCGAAACGACCCCTGTCCTTGTGGTTCTGGCAAGAAATACAAACAATGCCATGGCAAGAAGCGTTAAACCATGCCAGTGATGCCGCAACGTCTGCAAGCACCCTTACCCGTAGCGGGTTTTCGGGTAGGCTCGGCCTCTTGTGGCGTTAAATCAGCAGATTTAAAGGGGAAACGACAAGATTTAACCTTGATTCTAGCAGATGTACCGACGCAAGCGGCAGGTGTGTTTACACAAAACAGCTTTAGAGCGGCATGTGTTGATTTAGCTGAAAAAAGGCTTGCAGAGCAGGCGAAAGATATACGTCTGATTGTTGCCAATGCGGGTAATGCCAATGCTGGTGTGGGTGAGATGGAGCGGGTATGGGCGCAACAACTGATTGATTTGTCGGCTGAGGCTGTTGATGTGCGCTCCGATCAGGTGTTATCTGCTTCAACGGGTGTGATTGGTGAGCCTTTCCCCATTAAACGCATTGCGGATACGATGTTTGAAGCCGTGGATAGCTTAGCCGAAGACAACTGGATTCAAGCAGCAGAAGCGATTCGTACTACAGATACTTTTGCCAAATGTGCTTCGCGTCAGTTTGAGGTGCAGGGTAAAACGTATACGATTCCGGGCGTGTCTAAGGGTAGTGGTATGATTCACCCCAATATGGCAACCATGCTTGGTTTTATCGCTACAGATGCACCGCTTGCCGCAGATACCTTGCAAGTGATGTTGTCGAAAGTGGCTGATCGTTCGTTCAATAGCATCAGTGTGGATGGGGATACTTCCACCAATGATACGGTCTACCTCTTATCATCAGGTTTAGGGCTTGGTTTAGCTGTGCTTGAAGATACTTCCAGCTTTGAACAGGCATTAGAAGAAGTGGCGATTGAATTGGCACAGCTGATTGTGCGTGATGGTGAGGGTGTGACCAAATTTGTGAGCATTCAGGTTACAGGGGCGACATCTGAAGCCCAAGCACGACAACTTGGACGCACGATTGCGGTCTCTCCGCTGGTCAAAACAGCATTTGCAGGCTCGGATGCTAATTGGGGGCGTATCCTGATGGCGATTGGCAATAGTGGCTTGGATATTGTGCCTGAAAAGGTAAGCTTGAAGGCGGATGATGTTTTCATTGTCGAACATGGTAACTTACACCCTGATTATCAGGATGATTTGGGTATGCAGGTGTTTGCCCAAGATGAGTTTTGTTTGCATGTTGACTTGGCTTTAGGTGAATCCCAAGCAACTGTGTGGACAGGTGATTTAACCCATGATTATATCACCATCAATGCAGAATACAGAACATAACAACGATAAAATGTAAAAAGAAGGAGCATCAAGATGAATGTATATAGTTTTACAGGGCGTTTAGCCCGCGATTGTGAGCAACGTTTTACCCAAGGCGGCATGGCGATTTGTTCGTTTTCAGTGGCAGTGGATTATGGCTTTGGTGATAACAAAGGTACGAACTGGATTCGCGCTTCTTTGTTTGGCAAACGTGCGGAAGGCGGTTTGCCACAATATCTGAAAAAAGGCACACAAGTTGCCATTTCAGGCGAGCTTAAGGTGCGTGAATATGATGATAAAGATGGCGTTAAACGTACTTCGGTTGAAGTGAATGTGGATAAGCTTGATTTGATTGGTGGACGTAATGAGGGTGGTGGTCAAAGCGGTGGTTATCAGCAGCAACAACCCCAGCAATCGCAACAGCCACAACAACAATCTCCAGCGAGAAACAACGACCCTTTTGCTGAACAGCCCGATTTTAACGCCGCACCTGTGGATGATGACATTCCTTTTTGATGTCCGACAGCAGATTTCAACGTAGGGCGAAAGTGGGATAAACCAAGTGTTGGCTGCTTGATAAATTTCACTTTGCCTTGTTTTGGACTATAATGATGTCATGTTGATGAAAGCCAAATCAGGTATACAAGAAAATACAGCCGTTTCTGAATCAAGAATTGAGAAAGCATTATCGCGTTTCTTGTTGTTTACCATGGCTATTTTGCTTATTTATATCCCTTTGAACATGCTCAATGGTGCACCTCTATTGGCCCTGATTCAGAGCTTTGTTTTGCTGGTATTGCCTATATTGTATATAGGTTTAAAACGAGGGTTTTCTCCCGAGCTGGTTAAACACGGCATTGGTTTTTGCGCGTTGATTATCTTTGTCTCGCTTTTATTTAACCCTTCGATTGAGGATACAGGCATTTATTGGATATTTGGTTATCCGCTGGTGATGTTTTTCTTTTTAGGCTTGCGTACAGGGCTTCAATGGACGGTGTTGTACTTTTGCAGCATTTTATTGGGCATGACCTTGGCATATTTGGGCTATTTGCACCTCTATTTTTCGTATGCACAAGTGTCTGTGGCGCTGCTAGAGTTATTCTTTTTTAGTGTCATTGGTTACTTTTTCGTGTCTGACAATGAGCAAGCTGAGCAGAAGCTTCAGCGTCACCTCCATTATTTACAAAGCATTGAGCGCGTGGAAACGGTGATGCATGCTGACTTGGATGTTGATGAGAGTATGCGTGAAGTGTTAAAAGTTATCTTGGAAGACTTTCAAGCCAGTCGTGTTTGGTTGTTGTATCCCTGCAATCCCGATAGTGATTTTTGGTCAGCGCCGTATGAACAAACGGTGCCTGAATATCCAGGCGCACTTGAAGCAAAAAAAGAATATCCCATCAATGATGATGTGCGACAAATTTTCAGCACAGCCTTACAAAATAAGCAACCAGTATGTTACCCTAGCCGTGCTGATATACCTGACAAAGCAGGTGTTTTGGCTGCATTTTCGATTCAATCACAAATGGTGATTGCCTTACATCCAGATACGCAACATGCTTGGTTGTTGGGTATGCATCAATGTGATGCCGAGCGACAATACAGCCATGATGAACAGCGTTTATTTCACGATATTGCAAAGCGGCTTGAAGATGCCTTGAATCAGAAGTTATTGTATAGAGATTTAAACAAAGCCAGCCAAAAAGCGAATGCGGCAAACCATGCTAAAACGGAGTTTTTATCCGTAATGAGCCATGAGTTGCGTACTCCATTGCATGGTATTATTGGTTTGCAAAATTTGATTGCCAGCGATCAGGAAAACTTAAATGCAGAGCAGCAAGAGCATTTGATGTTGGCACAACATGCTGCGCAATCATTACAAGAGTTGGTCAATGATATTCTAAGTTTATCTAAGGTGGAGTCGGGGGCTGTGGAGTTGGCAGAACAGCCTTTTGCGCTGCAAGGCTGCCTGTTGAAAACAGTTGCTCCCTTTATCATTGCTTGCAGGGAGAAGGGCTTGGCACTCAACATCTGTTTGCAGGATGTGCCAGCGATGATTGTAGGTGATGAAGTCCGTTTGCGGCAAATTCTGATTAATTTGATTGGTAATGCAGTGAAGTTTACGCATCAAGGTCGTATTGATGTAGTGGTCAAACAACAAGATAACAAATTGGTGTTTCAGGTTGAGGATACAGGCATTGGCATTGAAGAATCGTTGTTACCACGTATCTTTGAGCCATTTTTGCAAGCAATAGACTTGATGGATGGGCAACATCAGGGCACAGGCTTAGGCACCACCATTGCCAAACGTTTTGTAGACTTGATGGGTGGACATATTCAAGCAAGCAGCGTGTTGGGTGAGGGTAGTTGTTTTGAATTTTATATCCTTTATGGCATACATGATGAACAAAGGTTGAGCTGGCAACAAGATGTAGCGAAAACAGGTGTGAAGCTGCAAACACTTGAAACAAAAGCAGCTTGTGATGAAATGGTGGGTAGTCAGTGGCGTGTACTGTTGGCAGAAGATGACCCGATTGCTCAAATCATTGCTGTAAAACGCTTTCAGCGGGCAGGTATTCGCTTGGATGTCGCTGGAGATGGGCTTCAAGCTTGGCAAATGCTGCAAGAAAAGAAATATGATGTGCTGTTGACGGATATTCGTATGCCCAAGATGGATGGTTTGGCATTGACCAAGCTGGTTCGTCAACATGCAGCAACCAAAGATATACTGATTATTGGTTTAAGCGCACATGCCATGGATGAAGTTGCCCAAGCTTGTGATGAGGCAGGTATGCATGCATTTATGGTGAAACCCATCGATCCCGATAGCGTATTACGCCAAGTGCAAGACTTGATGCTGCTTGATTCCAGTTGTACGGATTAAAG
>JAUZQU010000004.1 GCA_030950835.1 Mariprofundaceae bacterium
TTTAATCATAACCCCTTCCTCAACATGTCCGTAATATAGACGAAAAACGCAGCAAGTGGCAACATTGGATACATTATCCGCCAACGCCAGCCCAGCAGAGGCATTGTACAAGTCTGTTTTATCATTATATTGCGCGTATAACATGTAAGCACCCTTAGCTCAGCTGGATAGAGTATTCGCCTCCGAAGCGAAAGGCCAGTGGTTCGAATCCACTAGGGTGCACCATTATTTTCTTTCATATTAACAGCTTACAATTAAACTTCTGTTGCTAATCCTCATGAAGAAATAACAAGACTAAGAATACCCGACATTCCGCAGCCAAATAGCCGCAGTATTTTTTAATGCTCCTTGTTATTAAGATTAAGCATAGCTGCCGATGACGCAGCTATGCACAAAGTTCAGGAAAGACAAAGGTATGCTGAAAAGACTTATTGTGTCCCACTGCATATCCAAAACAGCAAAATAAGGTTTTTTCTTATTTGAAATAGTGATGTAGTACGCGGTAGAGGTAAAAAGCATCCAAGTTACCAGCTAACTCGCGAATGGAGTGCATGGCAAAGGTGGGTACACCGACATCAACCGTGCGAACGCCCAGTTCATTGGCTGTAATAGGTCCAATGGTGCTACCACAACCCATATCAGAGCGCACAACGAATGTTTGCACAGGCACATCAACCTCAGAGCACATATGTTTGAATATGGCGCTGCTTTCGCTATTGCTGGCGTAACGCTGGTTGGCGTTGGTTTTAATGACGGGGCCTTCATTGATGATGGGACCATGGTTGGCATCGTGTTTATCAGCAAAATTAGGGTGAATGGCATGAGCATTGTCTACTGAAATCATCAAGCTTGAAGTCATACACCGTGTAAAATCTTCACCATGGTTACAAACACGAGACAGCACTGATTCAAGGAAATTACCTTGAGCGCCAACTGCAGACACGCTGCCCACTTCTTCATGGTCATTACAAACAAGCAAGGTGTTTTTCCTATGACTCCCTGCGATGAGCGCCATCAGACCTGTATAACAGCTGAGTAGGTTATCCAACCTCGCACTGGAAATAAATTCATCCTTTAAACCTATGACAGCAGGGTGCTGCACATCATAAAAACTTAACTCATAATCAAGAACTTCCACCGCTTTTACACCCTTACTTTGACGATTGAGCAGCCCAAGCAATAAATCCTTAAAGCTCTTTTCATCATCAGATAGCTTCATCAATACAGGAGGAAGATGTTTTTGCTTATCAACCGTACGGTTCTCGTTGGCTTGGCGATCAAGGTGAATAGCTAAGCTGGGGATGACTGCAATGGCCTTTTTCCAGTCAATCAGTTGATGTTGCAGCTGTTGCTTTTCATCCAAGAAACTGACACGTCCTGCCAAGGATAAATCACGGTCAAACCAAGGGTTAAGCAGAGCGCCACCATACACTTCAACACCTAACTGTAGATAGCCGTTATTGGTAATGTCTGGATTTGGTTTCACTTTCAAACATGGGCTATCGGTATGCGCGCCCACCATGTGGATACCATGCTCAAGCAAGGGCTGATTCAACTCAAATGCAATGATTGAGGAGTCGTTACGCGTCACAAAATAAGACTCACCCGACTGTTGACCTTGGATATTCCACTGGTCTTTTTCCTGCAATCGTTTAAAGCCAGAGTTTTCAAGTATTTCAACCATGGTCTGTACTGCATGAAAAGGGGTTGGCGAACACTGGATAAAACTTAATAAACCACTGGTGAAATCGTTATTTTGCATACGAGCCTCGAATAATACAATTTTATCTTGGGCTACATGGTATCCAAATTACAACTGTGTGCAAAACGTGTGTAAACGCATTACCTCAAACTCATCAGACATCCTCTCTGGAAGCTGGGTTTCCAATGATGAAGACATCGACCACTTTCTGCTCAAATGAGGATACGATGTCACGCCTTACCTTTCAGCTACTCTTACTGGTTCCACCACAGTTGAACAGCCCCTATTTTTCGCCCCAACCAAGATGCCCTTGGCACAGCTTGTTCTGTCAACATAGGTATGCTTTGTAAGCTCATGTTTTGTTTTGGATAACGTAATACGGCTTCTATACTACCTAAGTGAACACCTGCTAAAATCGGCGCAATTTGCGGTGAGTTATAGTCTAAACGAAAGCTTAAATACTGCTGACTACCTTGAGGAATCGTAATCCAAACAGGATGTTGCGGCTTCAACCACACACCATCTTCTTTGCCTTCTAACACCGTGACTTTGCGCCGAATATCTTGTTCATCTGGGCGCAAGGTGATGAATTGATCCAAGCCATAACGCAGAAGTTTTTGTGACTCCTGTTGCCTTGCTACATCCGAGCTTGCACCAAACAAGACCGAAACCAAACGCATATCACCCTTCTCAGCAGCGGCGGTTAGGCAATAACCTGCTTCTTGTGTATGCCCTGTTTTAATGCCTGTCGCTTCAGGTAATGTCCATAACAAACGGTTACGATTCCACTGTTCACGCCCATCAAAGCTATAACTTTTCTCCGAAAAAATGTGGTATAACTCTGGAAAATCCCGCCACAATGCCACGCCCAGCTTTGCCATATCCAGAGCTGTGCTATAATGATTTTCACTCGGTGAACCAGTCACATTCTGAAAAAGCGTGTCTTTTAAACCCAATAATTGCGCTTTATCATTCATCAACAACACAAAATCCGCTTCTGAGCCTAAAAGATGCTCCGCCAAAGCAATCGCCGCATCGTTGCCTGATAATGTTGCCATGCCATGTATCAATTCGCGTACATAGGGGTGCATTCTTGGCTCTAAAAACATGGTGCTGCCACCAATTTTCCACGCCTTTTCGCTGATATTCACCCGTTTGTCCAAGTCCAACTGCCCAGACTTCAATGCTTCAAACAACACATAAAGTGTCATCATTTTGGTCATGCTAGCAGGTGGAAGCCGCATCTTTTCTTGATGTTTCGCCAGAATTTGACCTGATCTCACATCCAACAATACCCAAGACTTGGCCTGCAATACGGGTTCTGCTGGCCAAACCATCTCTGTTGCCTGAGCGCTAGAAAGCAGCAGCACAAACACCACAAAAACCGCCATCTTCACCATCATTTTCCTTAATAATAACACTATATTTACCATGTCCAATCCGCTTCAGGCTCGACTGTCCACGTATGTTGCGGATCTTTGGAACGCATCGCATAACCTTTAATTTTCAATGTTTGGGCATGCAACATCAAACGCCCATGTTTTGCGCCACCATAGCGACCATCACCCACAATAGGATAACCCAAAAATGCCAAATGTACCCGAAGTTGGTGTGTTCGCCCTGTATGCGGAATCAAACGCAACAAAGCCCGATTACCACGCGTTTCCACCACAAAAATCTCTGTTTTACTCTTTTTACCATCCGCAGACACCCGATAACGCCCTGCTTTATCCGCTTTGGCGGAAATTGGCTCTTCAATCTGTTGTTCTGTCCATGTTGGAATCGGTGAAACCACTGCCATATATTCTTTATCCACCGCTTGAAACCAGTGGTGTTGTAAGTGTTGCAAGGCTTTAGGCTCATGGCAAAACATCATCAAACCTGAAGTACCCTTGTCCAACCTATGCACTGGTCTCAGATCTTTACTTTGTATAGGTTTGAGTTGCAGCAGCATCGCCAACTCATAAGGCAATGTTCCTTTGCTGCGATGCAAGGCCTCTTGCGCATATTGGTTGCTACGTTTATGCACTAAAGTCCAACTACCGTGTTGCCAATAGATTTGTTCTTCGGTAAACGGTGTAAGCTGCTCACCATCAAGCAATACAATGCGTATTTTTTCGCCACCTTGAATAATACGCCCCGCTTTACGGCAACGTTTACGATTCACATACACCCCACCTTC
This sequence comes from Mariprofundaceae bacterium, assembly GCA_030950835.1. GTDB lineage: Bacteria > Pseudomonadota > Zetaproteobacteria > Mariprofundales > Mariprofundaceae > Ghiorsea. The sequence continues at coordinate 3,885 of JAUZQU010000004.1, forward strand.
ATCAATGGCGCGTTGCATACGGCGGCGTGAATAGGCGCTGATGGCTGCCAAAGCAGAATCAAGGCGTTGCCCACCCTGCTCAAGTGGAATATTAAGTTTTATATCTTCAAACATGGTTAACAGTGCCTTGCGCTAAGAATTTCCAAAACATCATCATGACTTTGACAAAGGTGAATATAATCAAAACTACAATCCACCGACATCACCAACTCTTGCTTGAGTACATCCAGTAGCGCAGGCCAGCAATCGCCATATCA
>JAUZQU010000040.1 GCA_030950835.1 Mariprofundaceae bacterium
AAAGCTGAAGCTGGCTTACACTCCAAAGCCATTCAAACCAGCATCAAAGGTCAAAATGTCACCATAAAAAATGGCGCAGTCGTCATTGCCGCCATTACATATTGCACCAACACCTCCAACCCCAAGGTTATGCTTGGTGCGGGTTTGGTTGCTCAAAAAGCTGCTGCACTTGGTTTGAGTTCAGCACCTTGGGTGAAAACATCGCTAGGCCCTGGCTCTATGGTTGTCACTGAATATTTGAACAAAGCAGGCTTGATGCAGCCTCTTCAATCACTTGGTTTCCATGTCGTTGGTTATGGTTGCACCACTTGTATTGGCAACTCGGGGCCTCTTCCTGTCGAAGTATCCAAGGCCATTGCAGATGGTGAGCTTGCCGTAACCTCGGTATTATCAGGCAACCGTAACTTTGAAGGCCGTGTTCACTCTGAAGTGCGCATGAATTACCTTGCATCCCCACCCTTGGTGGTGGCGTATGCAATCGCAGGCACGATGGATATCGACATCTTCAATGCCCCTTTGGCACAAGATAAAAATGGTAATGATGTGTTCCTCAAAGACATCTGGCCAAGTCAGGCAGAGCTTGCGGCTATCGTTGGCGAATGTGTGACCAAAGAGCAGTTTGAATCATCGTATAAAGATGTGTTTGCTGGCGACAAAAACTGGCAAGATCTTGCCGCACCAACTGGCGCACGTTTTGCATGGGATGATGATTCCACCTACATCCAAAACCCACCCTATTTCACGGGCATGAAACAACAAGCTGATGCAGTCAGCGATATTCAAGGTGCGCGCATATTGGCTGTGTTGGGTGATTCAGTGACTACCGACCACATCTCCCCAGCAGGAGCCATCAAAGCCGATTCGCCAGCAGGTAAATACTTGCGTGAAAACAATGTGGAAGCCAAAGATTTCAATTCTTATGGTTCACGCCGTGGCAACCATGAAATCATGATGCGCGGCACCTTTGCCAACATCCGTTTGCGCAACCAATTGGCACCAGGCACTGAAGGTGGTGAAACCATTCATCAACCATCACAATCAGCAATGAGTATTTATGATGCTGCCATGTTGTACCAAGCTGCCAACGTACCCGCTATGATTTTGGCAGGTAAAGAGTATGGCTCTGGCTCATCACGCGATTGGGCAGCCAAAGGCCCGATGTTGTTGGGTATTCGCGCCGTGATTGCTGAATCTTACGAGCGTATTCATCGCTCAAACTTGGTAGGCATGGGCATTCTTCCCTTGCAATTTAATGATGGCGAAAGCCCTGCATCTTTGGGTTTAACTGGTCAGGAATCATTTGATATCAATGGTCTTGGTGATGGTTCTGCCAAGTCTGTAAGCATTGTAGCGACTGCCGAAGATGGTTCTACAACAGCATTTACCGCCGTAGTACGCATCGACACCCCAAAAGAAGTCGAATATTATCAACACGGCGGCATTTTACGTTATGTGCTTCGTCAAATGAACGCCTAGCTTTAAAAAATATAAACCACAGAGATACAAAGTTTGTTAAAATGGCTTTCCGCCAGCGTGGAAATGAAACCTGTTTTTCTTCGTGCCTTGGTATCTTTGTGGTTAAAAAAAAGAAATGACTAAATAAACAATAGGAAATACGATGAGTAATATAAAACAATCCGTCAAACATTTCAAACAAGCACAACAAATCATCCCAGGTGGCGTAAATTCCCCTGTTCGCGCCTTTAAAGGTGTAGGCGGCACACCGCGTTTCTTTGATCATGCCAAAGGTGCATACGTCACTGATGTTGATGGTAATACCTACATCGATTACGTTGGTTCATGGGGGCCTATGATTTTGGGTCATGCCCATGATGCGGTGATCAAAGGCATTCAAGAGACGGCTGAAAAAGGTGTTTCTTTTGGTGCGCCATGTGTGCTTGAAATTGATTTGGCACAAACCGTCATTGACATGGTTCCCTCCATTGATGTGGTGCGTTTTGTCAGCTCTGGATCAGAAGCAACCATGAGTGCTTTGCGTTTGGCGCGTGGTTTTACGGGGCGTGACAAAATCTTGAAATTTGATGGTGGTTACCACGGTCATGCCGATGGTTTATTGGTCAAAGCTGGTTCTGGTGCAGCTACTTTTGGTGAGCCTGATTCAGCTGGTGTACCTGCTGATTATGCGAAGCTGACGTTAACCGCCCCTTTCCAAGATTTGGCGGAAGTAAAACGCCTATTTGCTGAAAACAAAGGTGAAATTGCCTGTATTATTGTTGAGCCTATCCCTGGCAACACGGGTGTGCTCGATTTGTATTCCAACGGCTTCTTGCAAGCATTGCGCGAGCTGTGCACCGCTGAAGGCGCACTGCTTATTTTTGATGAAGTGATGTGTGGTTTCCGCGTATCATCTGGCGGCGCACAAAAATTATTCAATATCACCCCTGATTTGACTTGCTTAGGTAAAATTATTGGTGGTGGTTTACCCGTAGGCGCATACGGTGGGCGCGAAGATATCATGCGCAAGATTTCACCCGATGGCCCTGTTTACCAAGCAGGTACCTTATCGGGCAACCCACTCGCCATGCGTGCTGGTTTGGAAACATTAAGCCGTCTGCAAGATGACGCTTTTTATGCTGATTTGGAGGTGAAATCCAAACGTCTATTTGAAGGTTTATTGGCAGGCTGTAAAGCAGCTGGTGTCCCTGCAACGGGCAACCGCTTTGGTTCCATGTTCACCATATTCTTCACTGAACTGGAACAGATTACTTGCGGCTCGGATGTCTCAAAACACTGCGATTTGCCATTTTTTGGCAAGTTCTTCAATGAAATGCTCAATGAAGGCATCTATTTGGCACCTTCTCAATACGAAGCCACCTTTGTCTCCGCCGCACACAGCGATGAAGATATAAATAATACCATCGCCGCCGCCGCACGTGTGTTGACCAAGTTGACGGCATGAAAAAAGAAGGCATGAGTCTTGTAGATAGCATCAAGTTCAACGAAGCAGGTCTTGTGCCTGCTATCGCCCAAGATGCTCAATCTGGTCGTGTATTGATGATGGCATGGATGAATGAAGAAGCAGTATATGAAACCTTAAACACAGGTTTTGCCCACTATTATTCACGCTCACGCCAACAACAATGGAAAAAAGGCGAATCCAGCGGCAATGTGCAAAAAATATTGGATATATACCTCGATTGTGATGGCGACACGATTTTACTTCAAATTGAACAAACAGGCCCTGCTTGCCATACCAACCGTGAATCTTGTTTTTACAAACAACAGCAAGACAGTGCGTGGATAACGGTTGAAGAGCCAACTGTTCATACTTGATGGCTATATTGGAGATGGAGAGCAACATGAGTAATGACGACATTCTAAAACAACTGACTGCAGTGCTTGAATCGCGCAAAAACGAATCCGCTGACTCCTCTTATGTGGCATCCCTATTTGCCAAACCTGACAAAATGTTAGAGAAAATCGGTGAAGAAGCCATTGAAACCATCATTGCGTCAAAAAACAATGATAAAGAAC
>JAUZQU010000041.1 GCA_030950835.1 Mariprofundaceae bacterium
TCGCAATTGGTTACAACACCGTCGAACCTGCTGGGCTAGTGATTTTTTCTAAACCATTAAAGCAGCTGTCTATGAAAAGTAGAAAGCTGTCTTAGCCATATTCATCACTCAATGTGCGCGACTTTACGCCTTGCGGCAGAAGCTCAAAAGTCCAGCGGGCTTTTGCTTTGTTTAAGCGTCTGGCTTTGCACTGTGTGTATAAATCATGGTCGTTCTCAGGTTGCTATGGGTTAGCAAAGTAGGCGTTGAAAGCAAGTTTTTCCGTGCTGTTTTATAAGGCTGCATGGAGGTTAAACAGCCTACCACGGAAATTAGATGCCCGACTGAAATATTTACGCCTGAGTCTTTCGACTTTCATAAAGATTTTGCGCATGTCGCACTTGGAACTACCCAATGTAAATTCCTGCTCATCCAAGAACTTTCTCCTTGTCTACCCGCTACTTGTCCAGCAACAAGCGCTTGCGCTCAGATAATGGCTGTATCCCTAGGCAAACGCATCATCTTATTTACCTGCATCATTGACGATGTTTGTGCGAAAGCTTTTGATGCCTTTCGCCAGCCCTTCGCCAAGCGCAGGTAGTTTCTTCGCTCCAAAAAAGACCATCACAATCACTAAAACAAGTATTAACTCTGTTGTACCTAATCCAAACATAAAAACTCCTTTTCCTTCAAAGAACCAAACCTTCAACAAAACCGACTTCATACATCACAAACATACCCAAGGCTATTGTGCCTATACCAATGCTAGCTTGAAAACTGTAATAGAAACGCGTTATTTTTTTAGACGAGTGGCGCAGCGGAACTATAATCATAGTTGCCAAGGCAGCCATGCCAACCACAGAGCCAAAGCCAAACAAAGCAATATAAACTAAGCCCATCAACGGTGTTTCAACCGTTTGTAATGTAAGGATAATCAAAGCTGCTGAACCAGCCATGCCATGCATCATGCCGACAAACAGTGAGCGCATATGAAAGCCTTTTTTGTGCGCGTGATTATGTGCAGATGCTGTGTGTGCGCCTTCATCTGGATGTGCGTGCGCATGAAAATGTGTGATGCCATCGTGATGTTTGTGTAAATGAAAATGAATCCGTTCTTTGCGCATACGTCGAATCACATCCATGCCCAAAAACACCAACATGATACCAACAACAAACTCCAAGGATAATGCCAAGGTATCAGGAATCACCGACGTTGAAAAAATAACAATCGATCCAAACAAAAAGAGTGTCAACGTATGCCCTAAGCCCCATGTTGCGCCAAGCTTCATAGCCTCTTTTAATGAGTTGGTTTGCGTTGACATCGATGCCACCGCCGCCACATGATCAGCTTCAACAGCATGCCGCATCCCCAATAAGAAACCTAAAAGTAAAACACTTAACATGAACCCTCCAACCTAAATTATTTTTAATAAATGCAATTTTCATGCCATAGGCTCTTTTGCTGCTTGCATAGCAACCACCGCTACATCATGGATACTTTCTTTTCACTTTATTCGTTAAGTCGAAGCATCTCTATACACTTTTGCCGCTACAACACATGCTTGCCCTAAGGATAAACCACCATCATTGAGAGGATAATCTTGCGCTATCAACACCGTAAAACCAGCTTCATGTAACTGCCTTTGCACGCCTTCTAACAAGATTTTATTCTGAAACACACCGCCACTTAATACGACTGTATCCAGATGCTTCTCTTTCAATAATGATACTGCCATTTTTGCTATTGCCTGAATCAGCGATTGATGAAATCTTGCGGCAATCTTAGCCTTAGCCTCACCTGCTTTTAAGTCGTCCAATATCGCCTTCCACATCGGCAACCAAGACAGCCGTATCATCCCATCTTGCTGGACTTCATCAACAGGGTAAGCAGCTATTTGTGGTGTATAATATTTTTCTGCCAACACTTCCAACTGCATCGCCGCCTGTCCTTCAAAGCCTGCACGCTCAAAACATATATCCAAGCCTGCTGCCACTGCATCAAACAAACGACCCATAGATGAAGCTTGAGGTGAATTTAAACCTTTGTTGCACATCACTTGCAGGTTATGTACAGGTTTTCTTAATAACTGCTGAATAAGCGGTAAATCAGCAAAATTTTCCACGATTTTGTCCCATTCCAAAGCGTTCAACTGGGCAAAGGTATTGCGCCACGGTTCATACATTGCCTTGGTGCCACCCAACATCGCTGCGGTTTGTATGCTGCCTAAGCGTTGGGATGATACGTATGATACATGCAACAACTCTCCTCCCCAAAGCTCGCCATCCTCACCCATACCCAAGCCATCCAATGCAATCCCCAACACTTCACTGCCCAAAGCTAAGCCGTGTTCCGCCATACATGCCACAATATGTGCGTGGTGATGTTGTACTTCGCAAACTTGTAAGCCTTCTGTCGCCGCGCAATGTTTACCCCATTGTGTGGAAAAATAATCGGGGTGTTTATCCACAGCAATATGGGTTGGCACAAAATCATAAAGCTTTTGATACAAGGTTAAATTTTTTTGGTAATCCTGATGCACAGCAGTATGTTCCAAATCACCCATATGTTGCGACATGATGGCTTGCCCATGTTGAAGCAAGCAAAATGTATTTTTGAGCTCGCCACCCATCGCCAACACCCCGTTTGCCTTTTCAAACCCCTCTGGTAACACAAGCGCAGAGGGCGAAAATCCACGTGCGCGGCGCATGGTTCTGGGTTGCGCTGCCATTACTTTCACCACCGAATCATCCAAGCGGTTAACAATATCACGATTGTGCAGCAAAAAACCATCAGCAATGCCTTTCAAATGCATGATGGCATCGGTATTGTCAATACACTGCGGCTCATCGCTAACATTACCTGAAGTTAAAACAATCGGAGCATCAAGCTGCTGCATCAACACATGGTGCAAAGGTGTATAAGGCAACATCAAACCCAGCGTGGACTGCTTCGGTGATACGCTTGGTGCAACCGTTGAGGTGGCTTTTTTAGCCAGCACCACCACTGGTGCTGCGGTACTCATCAATACGCGCTTTACTAGGGGTGATATATCCACAAAATCTTGAGCTTGTAGTATATCTTTAACCATCAAAGCAAAAGGTTTATCAAATCGGCGTTTGCGTTGCCTTAGTCGATTTACCGCTTGTTCATTGCTTGCATCGCACGCCAAATGAATGCCGCCAATACCTTTGATAGCAACAATCTTCCCTTGCTTTATCCAGTCGGCTGCAGTTTGTATGGCATGTTGGGCGTTATCCTTGGCGGCAATGCTTTTGCCATGCCTATCCAAGATCTGAAGCTGCGGCCCACAATCAGGGCAAGCATTGGGCTGGGCGTGAAAACGCCTGTCTTTGGGGTTTTCATATTCTGCCAAACAAGCTACACACATTGCAAACGAAGCCATGCTAGTATTGGCTCTATCATACGGCACTTCGCGAAGAATGGAGAGCCTTGGTCCGCAATGGGTACAATTTGTAAATGGGTATAAATAGTGCCTATCTTTAACATTTTTCACATCGGCTAAACAAGCAGCGCAAGTCGCCGCATCGGCTGCTACGCCCGTTGCTGTTTTTCCCTGTACACTGTTACTGATTGTAAAACTTAAAGGGGCTGCAACATCTTCTAACGCCATAACCTCAATCGCCTGAATCTTAGCTAAAGCTGGTGGTGCGTTTGCGATAGTTTGCCTCAACATATCTAATGCCTTGGGGCTTGCCCATGCTTGAATCACTACACCTTCGGCATCATTCCAAACTTGCCCCTGAATACCCCAATCATCAGCTAAGTTCGCCACAAAAGGACGAAAGCCAACGCCTTGCACCACGCCTCGAACACGAATTTGTATGCCTTTCATTTAATGGACAGTACACACCATACAAGGGTCGAAAGAGCGAACAATATGCTGCACAGATACAGGTGTATCTTCACCTTCGCGAATAGGCGCACCCACCAGCGCTTGCTCCAAAGCACCAAGCTTGCCCTGAGCGTCTCTGGGTGCAAAATTCCATGTGGTGGGGGCAATGATTTGATAATTCAGAATGCGACCATTCTTCACCCGCAACCAATGCCCAAGGCTACCGCGTGCCGCTTCCATCATGCCCACACCTTCCGCGTCATCGGGCATGGATGTCAGGTGATAAAAAGGCGCATCGGGAGACACTTCTTTTACCCATGTTTCCATGGCAAGCACCACCAAAGCAAGCTCCAACAAGCGTGCCACAACACGGTTTTTTACATTGCCACCTGACTCTGCAACCAAACTTTGAATGAGGGGATGCCCATTGACGATTTGCCGTGCTAAAGCACCTACTTCAACCACATCTCCCCCTAAACGCGGTGCTTTGCACCATGTGTAACCATCTTTCATATCTGTATCAGGTATGGTGACACCCTCGCGCGGATGTTTGGCTTCACCGTTGCTTTTCATCCAGCTATGCGAGACATCTTCCTTAATCGTTTCAGGCTGCAAAGGCGAAACCTGACCATCTTTCCAAACACCAGCCTGAAACATATCCTTACCTTGGTTGGGGTATACGCCAAAGCTCATAAAGTGATCCGTAGCATTGCCCATAGCGGCCAAATTTAAGCTCTCTGCAACCCTTAAAAACAAACCCAAGTCACTTTGTCTGTGCTTATCGTTTTGTAGCCATGCTTGCAAATCTCTTGCTGAAGACAGGCTGGTAATATGTTCTAAAGTATCACCAAATAGGGTGCTTTCTAAGAAACGTCTAAATTGATATAATATGCCCAACAAACGCACTTTCTCAACCGAAGTGATAGCACGGGATGTTCCACCGGGCTGAATAGATAAAGTATGCGGCCATTTGCCTGCCAACATGCCCATCATGTGCATAAACTGTGCTCTTGCAGGTAGCACATCTTTAGCTGCTGTGCCTTTGACTGCCGTAAACCTTTCTTTTACGCCAGTGTACCATGGTTCATTTTGATAAA